>NZ_BAOS01000022.1 GCF_002443295.1 Candidatus Scalindua japonica
CGAAGAACCTATATCGGTCCAAAACGGAACGTAAATAAGGATAAAACCAAGCAAATCCGTTCCAGTTTGGTCTCAAAAGGACAAGGCAACGTCTTTTTGCTAAGATTTTTATCAGACAAGCTTGGATTGACGGAGATTTTAAAATCTCTCTTTCCTGATAACTATCAAGAGATATTAGCATTAGCATTTTATGAAATTATAGAAGCCTCGGCCTTGTACCTGTTTCCTTATTGGCTTGATGAGCATAATTTGCCGAGAGTTAAAAAGATGTATTCTCCTGACATATCAAAACTGTGTGATATTTTGGGAAGATCGCAATCACAAAGGGTAGAGTTTGTTCAAAAATGGATAGAACATTTAAAGCCAATCAACGGGATATTTTACGATATAACTTCTATTTCCAGCTACTCTACAAACGTTGATTTTATAGAATGGGGTTACAATCGTGATAAAGAGAATCTACCTCAATTAAATATGGGAGTAACATTTTGCCACAATCACTCTTTACCCATTTATTACAATTTATACCCTGGAAGTATTGTAGATGTTACTACCTTAAAGAACTGCGTTGAGTATTTGAAAGTATTCAAGCTAAAAGACATTTTGTTTGTGCTGGATAGAGGTTTCTTTAGTAAAGCAAATGTATTGGAAATGAATAACAGCAAAAGCAAAGTGTCCTTTGTTCAGCCACTGCCTTTTAGCTTAAAAAAAGTAAAGACTTTAATAAAAAAAAATAAACGATTATTGTCAGATCTTTCCAGTGCCTTTAAATTCAATGAAGAGATACTGCATTACCAGCAAAGACCTTTTGAATTTGATGGAAACGAATTTGACGCACATATTTTTTTCAATGAAAAATCTGAAGTAGAACAAAAACATAATTTTTTCTCAGTATTATTCGAATACGAGGAGAAGTTTAAGGATAAAAGTTTTAAAGTGCTTAAGGAATACCTGAAATATAGAAAGTTAAATATTCCAGAAAAATACAGAGATTATTTTAAATAGAATAAAACGACATTGCGGATAGAAAAAAATGCAAAAAAGATAAAATCGTTTATTTATAAAATGGGAAGCTTTGTGTTAATAACAAACAAACAACAAATGGACAAAGCGGAAGTATTAAATCTTTATCGCCAAAAAGATCAGGTTGAAAAAATGTTTGATATATACAAAAATGAAATGAATGGAGATAGGTTGCGAGCACATAGTCAATATAATGTCGATGGCCGTTTATTTATAAAATTTGTTGCGTTGATTATCTATGCAGAAGCATCAAGAGTTATGAAGGAAAAGAAGTTATTTAACAAATACACAGTAAAAGAATTATTTGCTGAACTCAAAAAATTAAAAATCACTCACATAGAGAAAAACGATCCGATTCTCAGCGAATTATCCAAAAGACAAAAAATTATTTTTGATGCTTTCGGCATCCAGGAAGACACATTGCATAGTTATTAACTTTTTTCTCCAATTTAGGTATTAATGTTACCAAAATTCAATCCAGCATCTTGAACCGCCATACTCACTGCTGACAAACCCAGTTGAGAATACCTGCACAAACTATTGGCCAGATCTTCAGGCATATGCTCTTCAGGTATGAAATCACTAATCTCTCCTGCAATCCTTGTGGGATAGCGTTCAGTATTAAACCTCGTGATCTCTGATATCCCGGATTTCCCATTAACGAGGGATTCCCAGAAGGCATCAATTCCAGTCCCAATCGGAGACATAATCCCAATTCCGGTTACAACTACTTTGTTTTTTTGAGTAGTATTCATCATCTATCAATATCTTTTAAACGTTCAGATCGCAAATCAAACCACATAAATTAATTCGAAAATAATTTTCCGTAAGTCATCACATACGCTTATAAACTAATGACACATTATTACCTTCATAATCAAAGTTATTTGACAGTATTACGTTTGCCGATTTTCCTTCAGGTTCTTTTAGATGAAAAAGTGAATTACATGCAGGGTCAACATTCTCAAGTTTATTCGTCTGCGGCAAAACATTTTTCGTTAAACATAACAATGAAAAAATTGCGTCTATTGCGCCTGAAGCACCAAGTGATAACCCGAAACTCCCTTTGGTTGAACTTACCGGGACCCTTCTGGTATCTTTACCAAATACTGATTTTATTACCTCTGACTCTTCCAAGCCTTCTTTTATCCCTGAAATACCAGAGGCATTAATGTAATCAACCTTTGATGGACCAATTGAGGCATGCTCCAATGCCTGTTTAGCACATGAGACCTTAGAGTAAAAACCTGAATTTTTCTGATTTGCATTAACATTGCGGCTACAAGATGTTCCAAATCCAACAATCTCTCCATAAATATTGGCACCTCTTTTTTCCGCACTACTGAGTGTTTCTAAAACAACCATACCGACCCCTTCACCTAAGACAAAACCATTTCTTTCCCTATCAAAAGGACAGCTTGTTGAATTACCGCTATCACCATTTCCGTCAAACATACCTATAGGTTTTAGCTCTTTAAAAACCCCTGACAATAATGGTGCTTCCGCCCCACCGGCAACCATTGCATCGATATTTTGTTGTTGAAGTACATTAAATGCCTGGATTATGCTGTATTCAGAAGAACACGTCCCGCATGAAAAGGCGAGATTAGGGCCTTTTAGTCCGAACTCTATTGCCACCTCACCAGACGGCGCGTTTGTAAGGCTGTTTTGCATGAGAAGAGGATGAACTTTTCTTGGACCATCCGCATATAGCACCTGGATCTGTTTTGATACACCGATTTGTTATGAAACCATAACGTTTTTGTTATGAAGCCATAACAAAATGATATTGTTTCGGCTTGAAAATCTTCCGGCAATTGTGCCACCAATCCAAAAAATTTATTTTTGAATTGATACTTAACAAACAATTTGAGCAGTGTTATAATTTTATATCTATGAAGAGCAAAGTTTTTTTTATTGAAACGAAGAACGGCGAATCACTTGCTTCGTTAGCTGATAAAGTAAAACACCTTTACGATGCTGCCGAACTTGGAAGTATTATCAAACAAGGTGAAATGGTCGCGGTAAAGACCAGTTTTGGGGAAAAGGGGAATATCGGCCACCTTAAGCCTCCAATAATCAAGGCTGCCGTGGATAAAGTAAAATTAAACGGCGGCAAACCATTTCTGGCAGAAACGAATACGTTATATGTAGGAAAACGTACTAACACAGTAGACCATTTAATGCTTGCTCATGAGCATGGATTCACGATTGAAAACACTGGAGCTCCTGTTGTTATTGGAGATGGACTTTTTGGAGAACACAATTACATCGTTAATATCAACCAGGAATTGTGCAAAAATGCTTATATTTCCGGTGTGGCAAAAGCATCGAATGTTATTATCTCAATTGCACATGTCACAGGGCATCTTGCTACAGGAATGGGGGCAACATTCAAAAACATCGGTATGGGGTTGTCATCAAGAGGTGGTAAGCTTGCCCAGCACTCCGGTGTAATACCTCAGATTATCAGCAAAAACTGCATAACATGCAAGGTATGCCAGATCTGGTGTCCCACGGACGCGATTACTATGGAAGAGGATACAGCGGTAATTAACCCCAATACCTGTATTGGGTGCGGTGAGTGTCTGGCCGTCTGTCAATTCGGTGCAGTTAAGATCGCATGGGACGAGGACACGGCAAATCTACAAAAAAAGGTTGCGGAATATTGCCTGGCCATATTGGAAGAGAAGAAGGGGAAAGCAGCATTCTTTAACTTCCTTACCCATATAACAAAACATTGTGATTGTATGGATATCGCCTATAAACCAGACATGTCTGATATCGGAATCGTTGTTTCAAAAGACCCGGTAGCTGTTGAAAAAGCGACTATAGATTTAATAAATAAACACACCGGAAAAGATTACTTTAACCATATCTGGCCTGAGATTGATTATACTGTGCAGCTTAACCATGCCCATAAAATCGGTTTAGGTAATCTTGATTATGATCTGGTAAATATCACAAAACCCTAATGATTTTATCTCAGCGTAAAGTAATAATTTTTGGTCTGGACGCGGCCCCACCGGAACTGGTTTTCGATAAATGGCTTGATTATCTGCCTAATATAAAACATCTTGTCTCAAACGGCATCTCCGGAAAACTGGAGAGTACGATACCCGCTATCACCTGTCCAGCATGGGCGTCAATGGTCACCAGCATAAACCCCGGCAAACTGGGAATCTACGGTTTCAGGAATAGAATCAATTATGATTATGAGGGTCTGCATTTTGCCGATTCTAATACGGTTAAGGAAGAGACCATCTGGAATATACTTGCGCGGCATGGCAAGAGACCAATTATTATCGGTGTACCGCTGACATACCCTCTCAAACCTGTTCACAATGGATTAATGATAAGCTGCTTCCTCACACCGGACAAAAATCATCAGTATACCTGGCCTGACGGATTAAAGCATGAGGTAGAAAGGGTTTCAGACGGATATATCCTGGATGTGAAAGATTTCAGAGGTGTGGAAAAAGAGCAGGTTTTGCATACTATCTATGAAATGACAAAAAAGAGATTTAAGCTCACCCGTCACTTTATACAAAATGAAGATTGGGATTTTTTAATGATGGTGGAAATGGGAACAGACAGAATACAACACGCCTTCTGGAGATTCTTTGATAACAGACATCCGGAATACTTACCGGGAAATAAATATGAGAATGTCATCTTTGACTACTATAAATATGTTGATGATGAAATTGGCCAAACTCTTGCATTACTGGACGATGACACTCTTGTCTTGATCGTCTCTGACCATGGCGCCATGTTGATGGAAGGCGGGATCTGCATAAACGAATGGCTGATAAATAATGGATATCTCAAACTGGTACACTATCCTGACGAAGTTACACAGATCAGTAAACATCTGATTGACTGGAACAAAACCATGGTTTGGGGTGAGGGAGGTTACTACGGACGTCTGTTCTTCAATGTAAAAGGCCGTGAGCCGAGAGGGATAATCCCGAAACAGAATTATGAGTTTCTCAGAAATGAGTTAATAACGGCACTTGAAGACCAGAGAGATAAGAAAGGCCGGAAAATAAATACCAGGGGCTTTAAACCTGAAGACATTTACACGGAATGCAGGAATATCCCACCCGATTTGATCGTCTATTACGGAGATCTGGCCTGGAGGTCTATTGGCAGTGTAGGACACAAGACTCTATGGGCCAATGAGAATGATACCGGCGCTGATGACGCAAATCACTCACAACACGGAATATTTGTGATGAGTGGTGATAACGGATATCATGCTGAAAGGAGGGATGGTTTGCAAATAATGGATGTAACACCTACTGTACTGGATCGAATGGGAATTGATATTCCGTGGCAAATGGAGGGGAAGGTTATTCAATAAACGATGAAAGATTTCCTCTGGGCGCTGAATTTTTTAACAACGGTCCCGTCTGGTAAAAGATGGTACGAAAGAGAACCAAAACCGGGGATTGTAGTGTTCTGGTTTCCCATAATTGGTCTGTTGATCGGGTTTATACTGACATTTGTTTATATTCCCGCAGCCCGGTTCTTTCCGCATCTGGTTGCCGATGCAATAATCCTGATAGTCTATATTGTTATGACAGGTGGTTTTCACCTTGATGGTTTTGCGGATACCTGCGATGGTATCTTTGGAGGAAATACCAGGGAAAGAAGGCTCGGCATCATGAGGGACAGTCAGATTGGAAGCTATGGTACTTTATGCCTTATCTGCACTGTCGGCCTGAAATACATATGCCTCATTTCTATTGATCCGGAAGCGGTAGCCGGATTATCCTTTTTCTCAGACCATAAGACATTAAAGGATTTGGATCCTTTGTATCTCTACACCTGTGAAAAAGGAAAAGTTCTCCTGTTAATGTGTGCCCTTGGCCGTTGGTCTCAAGTATTCGGAGCAGCTCTATCGAGTTATGCAAGAGAAGAAGGTGGCACAGGAAAAATAATTATTGAAAACGTTAAGATAAGACATGCACTCTGTTCTTCATTCATACCGGGAATACTTATATTTTTGTTTTGTGGAATTAAGGGAATTTTTATATTCTTTACCGTATTCATTCTTGTTATTTTATTCGTTTCATACATTAAAAAGAAAATAGGGGGGATGACAGGAGACACCCTGGGCGCTTTAAATGAAGTGAGTGAGTTGGCTGTGCTGCTCTCTTTTCTTCTTTAATTCAGTGCAATTCCGTGAAAATTCGTGGTAAATTGTTTTTCTTATGTCTGAACTAACACTTATAATCGGTGGTACAAGGAGCGGTAAGTCAGCGTTTGCAACAGAGCTTGCAAAAAAGCACAGGCATGTTTGTTATATTGCAACTGCTGATTCCGGACAATCTTCACAAGTCTATGACCGTGAGATGCTGGAGAGGATACAAAAACATCGGGAGAACAGACCATCAGAGTGGAAGACAGTAGAAGCTCCATTAGAGCTAGATAAGGCCGTTTCAAATCTTAATGGAAACATCGATGTTGCATTAATCGATTGTATCACAATTTACGTTACAAATATGCTTCTTAGCAGTCATAAAGAAGAGGGAGATGAGTACATAACCAACGCAATAAACAAATTGTGTAGTGTTTGTAAGAATGTGCCTTTTCATGTTATAATGGTAACCAATGAAGTTGGTTACGGAGTTGTGCCGGATAATGCCATATCGAGAAAATTTCGTGATATCGCAGGCTACGCTAACCAGATTATTGCAAGAGAAGCGGATAATGTATATCTTGTTACTGCGGGAATTGAAAACAAGATAAAATAATTATTTTTTTGGAAGGAGATAGAATGAAATTTTTTATTGACACAGCAGATGTAAATGAGATAAGAGAAGCAGAGAGTCTCGGCATCCTGGATGGTGTTACAACCAACCCTACATTGGTATCAAAAACCGGACGGCCTTTTAGGGAAACTATTGAAGAGATATGCACAATCGTAAAAGGGCCGGTAAGTGCCGAAGTAGTCAGTACTGAAACTGAAGCCATTATTAAAGAAGGACGGGATTTGGCAAAAATAGCTGATAATATTGTCGTAAAGGTCCCCCTTATTAAAGACGGTCTTAAGGCGGTGAAGGTTCTAATCGCGGAAGGAATAAAGGTGAACGTAACCCTCTGTTTTTCATCAAATCAGGCCCTGCTTGCCGCAAAGGTGGGTGCTACCTATATAAGCCCATTTGTTGGCAGACTTGATGATAAAGGGCATACGGGAATGGAAGTGGTTGATGAGATTCGTACTATTTATGATAATTATGATTTTGATACGGAGATAATTGTCGCCAGTGTCAGAACGCCATTACATGTTAGAGATGCAGCCCTCATGGGTGCTGACATTGCGACCATACCACTTGAAGTATTTAACAAAATAGTACAGCATCCATTGACAGATGCAGGACTGAAAAGTTTTCTTGCAGACTGGGAAAAGGTACCTAAGTAAGCTGGATTTAACCCATTACTGGTGGATTCGCCTCGCTTAATCTACACAACTGAAAATTGATGAAGTTGTAGTGTGGATTAAAGTCCTCGGCGTATTTTGTCCGAGGAAGCGAAGCGAATCCACCTTTCTTTTATTCATCAGACGCAAGCTTGCGAATAAAGGTATGGATCTCTCCATCATCTTCATCTATTTGCAGTAATTCATTCCCTGTCTTTTCACACCACACCTTAATGTCACTCTTTATACCCTCATCAGTTGAAATAATTTCCAGGATTTGTCCGGTCTGCAACTCTTTTATTTTTTGAGATGCTTTAAAAACAGGCATTGGACAAAGTAATCCGTAACAATCCAACGTAAAATCAGACTCCATAATATAAACGCTCCTTCTTCCGAAATGCAAATCTAAACTAAATCAGTTTGTATAACTTATTAATAATAATGACCTTCTATGTTACAATCAATTGTGTGGGTATTTAAAACAAGTAATCGATTGCAGACTATAATTTTAACTAAACCGGAACTGATAAGATGCAAATGGCCACTCTCCACGCAATTGTACGGGGAAAATACTCGAATATTATATATTTTTTTGTAGATAATGTAAAACAAGTTGTGTAAATTTTACCGAAATCATAAAGATAATAATGGCCTGTATTTGGAGAAATTATGAACGTACTGGCCATACTTATTAATAGGTATATTTATCTTTGATATGACATATACAACAAATGCCAGAATTGTCTATTATAAAGTCGTAAATTTCAGAGAATAGTTGGAATTCACAGGTAAAGACCATCTTCATCATAGACTTACCGATCCTGGATTAAGTGAGAAACAGAAGAGCTGAAGACAAGAAAAAATAAACAAAAGAGATGGAAGAATATTTTTTTCTAGACAATATAGCGACAGCCGACGTAGCAATAGAATCTCGTGGAGACACTCTTGAGGAGTTGTTCTCCGCGTCTGCAACGGCAACTTTTGAAGTAATGGCCGATACCAGAGAAATACAATTGGAAATCAAGAAAGTTCTGCACCTGGAGAATTCAGAAATAGATGGATTGCTGTTTGACTGGCTTGCTGAAATAATATACTTGAAAGATTCAGAATGTATGCTATTTGGTAAATATGTTATAAATGTAACAAAAAATAGAAATTACCAACTCGATGCTGAAATATTTGGCGAAGAGATTAATCAGACCAGACATGACCTCAGATGTGATGTAAAGGCAATAACCTTTCATCTATTCGAAGTGTACAAAAAGAACGGCAAATGGATATCCAGATTTATTTTGGATCTGTAAATTAAATTAAAGGCGATAAAATGGAAACCAGCATGAAAGTCAATAAAATTTCAGACTGTCTATGGGAAATCCCGAAGACAGAAAAAGAAGGCATGCTTGTCCCGGCAAGAATATATGCAAACGATACACTTTTCGAGAGCATGGATAAAGGTGTCTTTGAGCAAATTACAAATGTCGCCTGTCTGCCCGGTATTCAGAAATACGCGCTCTGTATGCCTGATGGTCATTGGGGATATGGGTTTCCCATTGGTGGTGTAGCCGCTTTTGATACCAAAGATGGTATTATCTCTCCGGGGGGAATAGGCTTTGACATAAATTGCGGAATGAGATTGATTACTACAAATTTAAAAGCAGAAGAAGTAAAACCCCGGATCAGGGAACTTATTAATGAGTTGTTCCGAGCGGTACCTGCGGGAGTGGGAGCCAAAGGGACCCTGAAAGCTTCAGTAACACAGCTTAAAGGAATTATGGAAAGAGGGGTTGACTGGTGTATAGAAAATGGTTATGGCTGGCCTCAAGACCGCGAAAAGATAGAAGAGTGTGGGCATATACCAGGCGCAGATCCATCAAAGGTAAGTGAAAAGGCGATATCAAGAGGAGCAAACCAACTGGGAACTCTTGGCTCCGGGAACCATTACCTGGAGGTCCAGATGGTAAAAATAGATAATATTTTCGACGAGAAGACGGCAGGCATATTTGGGATCAGCGAAAAAAATCAGATAGTAATTATGGTGCATTGCGGATCGAGAGGTTTTGGGCATCAAGTCGCAACAGATTATCTGAAGGTATTCGATAAAGCAATGAAGAAGTATGGTATGACCGTAAAAGACAGAGAACTTGCATGCGCGCCTTTTAAATCATCGGAAGGTTCTGACTATTACAAGGCAATGTTGTGCGCCGCAAATAGCGCCTTTGCAAACAGGCAGATCATTACTCACAGGATCAGAGAAAGCTTCTCAAAAGTCTTTAATACCAGTGCGGAAAACCTTGGAATAGAGATTGTGTATGATGTTGCTCACAATATCGCAAAGGTAGAAAAATATAAAATTGACGGTAAAGAGAAAGAGGTTTTGGTCCATAGAAAAGGCTCAACAAGGTGCTTTGGGCCCGGCAGGAAGGAGCTTCCGGAAATATACAGAAGCGTAGGACAACCTGTTATTGTAGGCGGTTCTATGCAAACCGGTTCTTATCTACTGGCAGGTACTGAAAAAGCAATGCAAGAGACATTTGGCTCAACAATGCATGGCGCGGGCAGGACTATGTCAAGACACGCCGCCAAGAAGAGAGTAAGAGGTGATCAACTCCTGAAGACTATGGCTAAAGACGGCATTCATGTTAAGACCGCCTCAATGTCCGGCCTGGCAGAAGAAGCCGGTATTGCTTATAAAAACATTTCAGAGGTAGTTGAAACTATGGACGGTTTGGGTATAACAAAAAAAGTAGTGAAGCTGAAACCCATCGGGAATATTAAAGGATAACTATTTTAAACAGGAGAAAACAATGCACTTGCCAGATTGGATACAAAAAATACCTGTTTCAGCAAAGGGTATTATAAGCGCACCTTTATCTTTATTCTCAAGGCGTTCTTCTAAAGGACTACAAACAGAGGATGGTTACAAGGACAACGAAAATGATAAAAACATAGAGACTTATGACCTTACCTTAATAAATACGGAAGAACTTGCAGAAAAACTCTCCAGGCATCTTCCTGAGCAGCTATCATCCCATGAAAAAAAGGCTGAAATGCAAGAGCTTGAAAACACTATTAAACGGTTACAACAGAGCAACTCTGATGAATACAAACATAAGGTTTTGCGGGAATTAAGCAAAGGTAAGATCACTGAAGCAGCAGATATATTGAATAAAACAACTCAACATCTAATGACTTCATCAATGCAACCACCAAAGCAACCATCTAAGAAAACGGCCCTGGACTGGATTGACGTAGGAAACATCATGTTATTAAAAGGCCCGCATAAATCATTAACCGCATTTAGAAAAGCCGTAAAAATGGATAATCTCAATACTGAAGCATGGCACCGATTAGGCCGTGTTTCGTATTGGACAGGAAATCTAAAGGAATCAAGACAAGCCTATGAACAAATCCTTGAATTGGAAGGAAAAGACGAACCACTTAAGGCTATGAGCTACAGTAACCTTGGGACTATCTATAAAAAGAGTGGCCAACTGGACAAGGCTGAAGAGTCTTATTTGGAATCACTCGAAATTAGTGAAACTCTTGATCTACAGGAAGAGATGGCTTTTGCGAACGGTAATCTTGGTATCATCTATTACACACGTGGAGAATATGACAAGGCTGAAGAGTTCTATCAGAAATCACTTGAAATCAACAAAACCCTCAACCAACAGGAAGGCATGGCTACTCAATACTGCAATCTAGGTATTATTTATAAAAAACGAGGAGACGTTGACAAGGCAAAACAATTTTACCAGAAATCACTTGAGATTAATAAGTCCATTGGACAAAAAAGAGGCATAGCTTCAGGTTACGGCAATCTTGGCAACATCTATAAAATCCGTGGTGAGCTTGACAAGGCAGAAGAATTTCATCTAAAATCACTTGAAATTAATAAATCTCTCGCACAAAAAAGAGGTATGGCTACAGATTATGGCAATCTTGGCAATGTTTATAAAATCCGTGGAAAATTGAACAAAGCCTGCAACTATTGGGAAAAAAGCCTGGAGTTGTTTTCTAATCTTAAAGCAGAAGAACAGGTCAATTTGACTAAAAAATTAATTGCCGAAAACGGTAAAACAGATAAATAAAACAGGACGCTCTTCATACCTGTTTACTACCCTTATCAGTATAATATCTGAAGTCCTCTAGAAAAGATCTCGGCACCTTTTGTCCGGGGAAGCAAGGACAGTAATGTTTATGTAACGAAATATGTAGGATAATTTATTTATGGCAAAAATAGGTGTATTTAACAATTTAAGAGTAGTCAAGGAAGTTGCTTTCGGAGTTTACCTTGACGGGGGAGAGCATGAAGAAATACTGCTTCCGAACAGGTACGTCCCCGATAATTGTAAAGTGGGTGATAATATCAGGGTCTTTATCTACCTTGATTCAGAAGACCGTTTTATAGCTACTACCGAAAGACCCTATGCAATGGTTGGAGACTTTGCCTTGCTGAAGGTTGTTGCGGTTGAGTCTGTTGGGGCATTCCTCGACTGGGGTTTACCGAAGGACCTGCTGGTACCTTTCAGCGAACAATTTCCAATAATGGAAAAAGGCAAATCGTATATAGTCAAAATCTATGTTGATAAAAAAAGCAACCGCATTGCGGCCACCACGAGACTGGACAGATACCTTGACAACATCCCGGGTAACTTTAACGCGGGACAGGAAGTAGAACTGCTCATATGCAACCAAACAGATATTGGCTACAAAGCAATTATTAACGGTACACATTGGGGAGTGCTCTATTCAAACGAAGTGTTTCAAACATTAAAGAGTGGCCAGAAGATAAAAGGATATATCAAAAAAGTGAGGGATGATAATAAAATAGACCTTAGTCTGCATAAACCCGGCTATGAAAAAGTAGATGACGTAACGGAAACAATCCTTACTGTGTTGAAAGAGCAAGGTGGGTACATCCCGGTAACAGATAAAAGCTCCCCGGAAACAATTTACAAGCTATTCGGAGTAAGCAAAAAGACGTACAAAAAAGCGATAGGTGCTATTTATAAGAAAAAACTTATTACTATCGAAAATGATGGTATTAAACTTATCAGTAAATGAGATTTAAATTCGAACTCAGGACTACTCCGACCGCATTCAGCCCCCCCCCATTTTTGCTTGACTCGCTTGCTTTATTGCTTTATCATCCAACTTAATTTCCGATGAACATTGAGGAGAAATGCTATGGAAAATCAAGATATCAGATGGGTCCAAAGATTTCAGAATTTCGAAAAAGCATTTTTACTGCTACAAGAAACTCTACAAATTGAAAGTCCATCTGTAGTAGAACGGGCAGGCATGATGCAGTTTTTTGAAATGACATTTGAGTTGGCATGGAAGCTATTAAAAGATTACGAAGAAGAAGAGGGTTTCACTGTCAATAGCCCGAGAGATGCGATTAAGCAGGCATTTCAGGCAAACACCATCACTTCCGGACATACCTGGTTAGACGCTTTATCAGATAGAAACTTCACTACGCATACTTATCACGAGAAAACTGCTGTTGAAATGGAAGAAAAAATACGCAATAAATATTTCCTTATCCTGGAAAAACTATATGTAGATTTTAAAAATAGAGTGGACAAAGAATGAAATATGGGCTGCTAGATAGAGATATCAAATACATTATTGAATCAATTAAAACATTCAGTGAAATAACGGAAGTCATTTTGTTTGGTTCTCGCGCAAAAGGATCTTCAAAAATGGATCAGATGTGGACATGGCCATTATGGGAGAAAATGTAACTCATTATACAGTAACCCGCCTCTCGTATCTTTTAAATGAAGAAAAACCTTTACCTTACTACTTCGATATTGTTCATTACGAAAAAATAGACGAACCAAAGCTGATAGAACATATCGATCGAGTAGGGATTGTCTTTTATCACCATTTGCACACAAAACATATTGCATCGATTAAATAAATATCTTGTTCCGAAATCTCAAATCGCAAGTTTCATGTCCTCTCTTTTTTCTTTACTTCAATAAAAACTATTTGCAAATGTGTTGCATTTGTGAGACAATTATCACATGGAAAAATCAGCAACTGTTCATGCCAGAATTGAACCAAAAACTAAAAAGAAAGCTGAAGGGGTTTTGAAAAAACTAGGAATGAGCCCTACTGAGGCCATCCGGCTCTTTTATAATCAAATATGCCTTTGTGGCGGCATTCCCTTCCCTCTTCTCATCCCTAATGAGACGACAAAAAAAACCTTGAAAAAGAGCAGTCAGGACGAAGATGTCCAATCCTTTGATTCCCTAGAAGAAATGTTTGATAGTTGGGAAAAATGAAAAGACTGTCCCAGTCCAACCAGTTCTTAAAAGATATTAAAAGGATGAGAAAACGGGGTAAGGATATCGAGAAGTTGCAATCCGTGATAACGAAACTTGCCAATAATGAGACTCTCCATCCCAAGCATAGAGACCACCCGTTGTTGGGAGAATGGAAAAACTGTCGGGATTGCCACATTGACCCGGATTGGATTCTCGTTTATTACACCGATTCAATTACTCTTCGTCTGGAACGTACTGGTAGCCATAGCGACCTGTTTAAATAAAATTCAAATTGAAGATTTATTTTTAAGATGGAGAGGAGTAGAAAATGAGTTGGCGAACTGAATGGAAGGCTATATCGGACCGTATTGACAGTATCTTGGAAGCTGGTAGCTTTTATGCGCAGTTTGGAAATTCCTCTGATGGCGGAAGCGCTGCACACAAAGGATTGATTCCCACTGCAAAAGAAATTCGTACTTCTACTGAAGACTTTAATAATAAATACACACAATTGTTACCAGTTTCAGCAACTTCATACCTAGATAAGTTCATTAGTGATGCACCAGAGTTTTTTGAGAATAGTAATGTGAAATCTCCATATTTAATGGCTCGGGTAACACTTACATTATTATCCGTATTCCGCGCCGATTTTACCTATAAGATCACCGA
This sequence comes from Candidatus Scalindua japonica, assembly GCF_002443295.1. NCBI lineage: Bacteria > Pseudomonadati > Planctomycetota > Candidatus Brocadiia > Candidatus Brocadiales > Candidatus Scalinduaceae > Candidatus Scalindua > Candidatus Scalindua japonica. The sequence goes on from NZ_BAOS01000022.1 coordinate 14,398, forward strand.
TATATCTGAGCTTGCCCGACGCCTTTCTGAACATGCCTTTTCGCACCTCCAGAGAAGTATTGTCGCTGACCCAACCATCAAATCAAAATGGCAAGATGCCTTTAAAAATGGTGAAACTACGTGTGGAAAACTAGGAGCAGCACATCTTCTTCAACATGGAATATGGGCTTTTAAAGTAAAAGAAGCAGGTGAAACACCATCTAAGATAGTAAATCAACTGAAGAAAGATAAGAAATAAATGTTCAAAGAGTTCGAGAAAATAAATTCACGCCCTACGCCTTTTCAATTTTACACAGCAGATGCGCTATGGACGGATAATCATACCTCCAGTAAGATACTTGAGTCCGACCTGAATGAAGATATTGAAGTTTCGATTCAAAACAGAGAGTTCATAAATCGCTCAATAGGTTGGATAGTCACTCGTTTCGGGATAGTCAAGAACAGCCTGGTTGCAGATTTTGGTTGTGGTATGGGTTCGTATGCAACCCGGCTTGCAGAGAAAGGAGCCGATGTTACCGGAATAGATTTTTCCGAGAGGTTTATTCAACATGCAAAGGGAGTGGCAAAACAGAAAGGGTTAGCTATTAAATATGTTCAGCAAAACTATCTTGAGTTCGAGACAGAGGAACGGTTTGACCTGATAACATTGCTCTTGTGTGATTTCTGCGCATTGAACCCGTCACAGAGAAAGACCATGCTGAAAAAGTTTTATACATTTCTCAATCCCGGTGGTTCTGTTCTCCTTGATGTCTATTCAATGAATGCCTTTGACCAGAGAGAAGAGACAGAAAAATACGAACACTGCCGTCTCGATGGCTTCTGGTCACCTGAGAATTATTACTGTTTTCAAAATATATTGAAATATGACGAAGAAAAAGTAGTACTGGACAAATACACAATAATTGAAGAGAAGCGAACACGTATTGTATACAACTGGTTACAATACTATAGCAAAGACTCCCTCAAAAAGGAATTTGAAGAGAGTGGTTTTACTGTTGAAGGTTTCTATTCTGATCTTATCGGTACTCCCATCAGCCCGGAATCTCTGGAAATTGTTATTATCGCGAAGAAACCTTGATGGAACATAACCAATTTACCAATAACCTAATTATCCCTTGACTTAATTTCGTTTAATAGGTTAGATTCTACTGCTTATTAATAGATTTTTATTGGATAAAACATGTTGAAGAGAAGAAGAAACTACAATTTACAATACTTTTTATGTTACATGGCCTTATTGATATGCACCGGTCTTGTCGCACTAATGTGCGGTTGTGCATCAAATAAACCTTCAAGAGTGGGAAAAGCGACAGTTAATGCTGCTATAAATAGTGCTCCCAACACTGTAGCAGGAACAGTTCAAGGAGCAACATCAACTGCAATAATGGGTGGAAATGTACTACAAGGTGCTCATAAAGGTGTTGGATCAAGCGCGGCAAGCTCTGCAGGCTCCACAGCAGCAGCAATTACTCGTGAACTGTTAAAGTGATTTGCCGGGAATAGGGACAATATATTCTGCATAACAGAGTAGAAAATAAACACTATAGAGATAAAAAAAAGAGACATCTAATTTAATCCACCCCCCCTCCCTGTTCTTCCTGACAATCGAACATTTGTCAGGAAGATTATCACATTCGCTTCTTCTAAACATAAAATCTACATTGACAACATTTCCTTAAAGAATTAGTATTAGCATGAATACACAATTTTTTTCAAAAAATCCCGGCACATCATTAAAGAAGCCGGATTCATATAAAAGCTACTAATTATAGAAACAACAATTTATATATCTGTAGGGGCAATTCTTAAATTTCCCCTACGGAACATGGATTAAAAAAAAGGAGAAATCATGATAAGTGTTGATGAAGCATTAAAGATTGTTTTGAGAAAGGGGAAAAAGTTACCACCAAAGAAAGTAAAACTGGAGGACTCTGCAGGACTCTGCCTGGCAGAGGGCATAAAGTCAGATTTGAATATGCCGCCATTTAACAGATCCGCAATGGATGGATACGCGGTAATAGCAAAAGATATAAAACCACCGGTGGAGCTTGAAGTCATAGAAAGTATACGTGCCGGATACAATCCGAAGAAAAAAATCGGTAGAGGGCAGGCATCTAAGATTATGACAGGCGCAGTAGTACCAGATGGCGCAGACGCTGTTATAAAAGTAGAAGAGACAAAGGCTTTAGATGGTGACAAAAAAGTACGTATCCTGAAGAAAACTGAAAAGGGTGCAAACATTGCCAGGAAAGGAGAGGACGTTCGTGTGGGCAAAACCGTCCTGCCAAAAGGGACAAAGATCAGAGCTCAGGAGACCGGTATCCTTGCGGCAGTGGGTAAAAGCAATGTTACCGTTTACTCAACACCGAGTATCGGTATTATCTCAACAGGTGATGAATTGGTGGATATTGCTCGTAAACCTAAACCATGGCAGATACGTAACAGTAACAGTTACTCCCTCGCTGCTCAAGCCAGACAGATCGTCAAAGATGTTGAAATCCTTGGAAGGGTTAATGATAAAAAAAGTGAAATAAGAAAATTAATTCAGAAAGGTTTAAAGAAAGATATATTGATACTGTCCGGTGGAGTATCAATGGGAGAATACGATCTAGTCGGAGAGGTGTTACTGGACCTTGGTGTCAAGATATTTTTTGAGAAAGTGGCCCTTAGGCCCGGTAAACCCACAGTATTTGGTATGAAGGGCGATAAACTGATTTTTGCGCTTCCGGGGAACCCTGTGTCAACTTTTGTTACCTTTGAATTATTTGTAAAACCATGCGTTAAAAAAATGATGGGCTATACATCATATGAACATCCGATAATCCATGCTGAGCTGGAGAAAGCAATTAATATGAAGAAAAAGCGGCGTGAATATCGTCCGGCATTATTAAAGCAGGAGGGAACAGGTTGGAAGGTCTCTCTCGTGGACTGGCACGGTTCCGGAGATCTGTTCTCATTAACCGGAGCTAATGGGCTACTGATTATAAATGAGTCAGTTGAAAAGTTAAATGCGGGAGACATGGTTGAGGTAATGTTGACGGACGGTTTACTTTAGAAAATCAGTTATTAATTCTTGATTGCAGAGACCGCCTGTCCGACAGTTTGTTGCGCGGGTGTAACTGCTTTAATCCGCATCATCATGCCAACCCGGAAAGGCCGTTTGGACAGGGATGATGCACTCCATATTGATTAGGAAAAAACATATTGTACAAAAAACATTTTTACGTAAATCTCTTCCTCTCTTTTCTCACGGTCCTCCTTCTTTCCTTCTCATTTCCATCACCATGTGTAAGTTATCTGGCCTGGATTGCTCTGGTACCATGGTTCATAATAATATCAACCGGTTACAGGACAGGACTGTTTTCTTATTTAACAGGTCTTCTGTTTTTTGCCTTCAACTTAACATGGCTCTGGTTTGTTACAGGTTTTGGCTGGATATTGTTGGCTCTTTTTTTAGCGCTTTTTTTCTATTTTTTTGGCCTTGTCATACATTATGTGCGCAGGTGGCTGCGGCTGCCTCATCTCTTTATCGCCCCATTTGTCTGGGTGACATTTGAATATTTGAGATCCTTTCCATATTTTGGTTTCCCATGGTTTTTTGTTGGACACACTCAATATTTACATCTACCTTTGATACAGATTGCCGACATTACAGGCATGTACGGTATATCGTTTCTCATCGTTACCGTCAATGCCGCAATTGCGGATTTGATAGAGTATTTTCTGTTCAAATATTTTCCTGGATCAGAGATAGTGCCTTCTATTCTTTCAGAAAAGAGGGGAATGGCATTACGGATCACAATAATTGTACCTTGTTCCCTGATATCTTTAATTCTTACCTATGGTTATTTTGATCTCAAAGGTAAACCCGCATCACCCAATGGTCCGGACATCTGTGTTGTCCAGGGAAATATACCGCAAGGTGTCAAGATCAAGGCGAATAAAGAGCAGAGGAAAAAGATATTATCGAAATATACAGATCTTTCTCTACAAGCGGCCGGGAAAAAAACCGACATTATTGTCTGGCCTGAAACTATGGTTCCGGGTATCCTTAATATTGATCCTAAAATCCTTAACAGGGAGATTGACAATTTGTCTAAAGAATCAGTCCGGATTATAACAGACGCTACCTATGCTAATTTACTACTTGGAGGTACGGCAATAGATGTTCGAGATGCTTCTGCCCTGTATTTTAATACAGCATTCTATTTTGACAGAAATGGTAGCTATATAAACCGTTATGACAAAATATATCTCGTCCCATTTGGAGAATTCATCCCTTTTGAAAAGTGGCTCTCATTTTTTTCTTACCTGGTACCGTATAGTGTAAGTTTAAGCGGAGGCGAGCAGAGAACGATATTTGAACTTGATACCGGGAAAGGCAGCAGAAATTGTAAATTTGGAGTAATTATTTGTTATGAAGATACGGTTGCGTCTTTAGTAAGGAAATTCAGAAAAGATGGCGCTGACTTTATGATAAATATCACAAATGATGCGTGGTTTCACAACAGCTCTGAACTTGACCAGCATCTGGCAGTGATGGTATTCAGAGCCGTTGAAAATCGTACAAGTATTACCCGGGCTGCCAATAGCGGTATCTCTTCCTTTATAGCGCCAAACGGTGAAATATATGATTACTTACACAGCAAAAAGAAATACAAAGAGATAGAGGGTATATTGTGTAACAAAATCAGATTTGAAAATTCTGCAAACTCATGGTATACAAATCATGGTGATGTGTTTGCAATTTCGTGTGTATCAGTAACTGCTGTACTGTTTTTGGCAGCATTGACAAAGAGAATTTTCGCTTGACATTTAGAGGGGTGAACGTATAATCGTTGTCGTAAGCCTTTGTAGTGTTTTAGCTTATATCTAATACAGAAAGAATAATAAAAATATGCATCCTTTAGATTATATGTTGGGGTTAGCTTCTACAGATATGGGTATCGATCTGGGGACGGCCAATACTCTTGTATGTATTCCCGGCCAGGGAGTTGTGTTGTTTGAGCCATCAGTAGTTGCGGTAAAACCCGGAACAAATAAGGTCTTGTTAAATGGCAATGCTGTAGGTCAATCTGCCAAGGCAATGTTGGAAAAAGCACCAAACAGCATTTCGGTGATCAGACCGATGAAAAATGGTGTTATTGCTGATTTTGATATTACAGAGGCGATGCTTAAGTATTTTATCTTAAAGGTACATAAGCGAAAATGGGGGATACGGCCAAGGGTTGTGGTAGCAATTCCATCCGGTATTACTGCCGTGGAAAAACGAGCTGTTGTAAATTCAGCGGAGAGAGCAGGGGCCAGAGAGGTTTATTTAATATCTGAACCCAAAGCAGCCGCTATTGGAGCCGGACTTCCAGTTGGAGAGCCGGTTGCCAGCATGATAGTAGACATCGGAGGCGGTACAACGGAAGTAGCCGTTATTTCATTAGGAGACATTTTTGCGCATGAGAGCTTGAGGGTCGCCGGTGACGCGATGGACGACGCAATAGTCCAGTATGTCAGACGCACTTATAGCCTGGATATTGGCTACAGAACAGCAGAAAGTATTAAGATTGAAATTGGCTCAGCCTTCAAATTAGAGGAAGAGCTTACAGCAGAAGTCAGAGGTCGTGATGCGATTGCCGGATTACCAAGGTCAGTCACCATTACATCGGAAGAGATAAGGGAAGCGCTTCAACCTGCAACAGACGCTATTTTAGACGCTATAAGAAAGACACTGGAAAAAGCATCGCCAGAGCTATCTTCTGACTTGTTAACGACAGGCATGGTTATGGTCGGTGGTGGTGTAATGATCAGAGGTTTAGATAAATTAGCTGCCGAAGAGACGGGACTTCCGGTAGAGATGGTAGCTGAACCTATTACGGCAGTTGCAAGAGGAACGGGAATACTTCTCGAAGATCTTGATCTATATAAGGACGTTTTATGGGATAAGGAACTTGAATCCTGATTTTGGCAAATCCGTTAAAAGTAGTATAATTTATTTTCTAGTCATAATATCCATATCGCTTTTAACCATACCGGAAAACATAACAAACAACATCAAAGTGACGGTCGCATCACCTCTTGCGCCAGTCCAGAAGATAATATCGCAAACATCAGGTTTCTTTAAAAATAAGCTTAAGAAATTGGCATTAGTAGCAAGTAATGCTGAAAAAAATGAAGAGATGGAGAGAGAGCTCTTCTTCCTTAAAAACAAAATAGTCAAACAGCAAAATGCTATAAATGTATATGAACAGAAACTGAATCTTGTATCAGAATATAAAAAAAACAATCATAGTGATGAAAAACCGATAATCGCTGATATCATAGGTTATGATGTCTCAAACTTTAGAAAAAGTATTATTATTGATGTTGGCACAAAACATGGCGCTTCAGTTGGTGATACTGTAGTTTTTGGAAACGCGCTCGTTGGTCGTATCTCGGCTGTAGGGCGTTCATCCGGGCGGGTTATTCTGGTTACAGACCCCGCATCCAACGTTCCATCACGGCTTTTGCAATCAAGGACACAGGGCATGGTACAGGGAGCTGCCGATGGCACATGTATAATGAAATATGTGCCCAGGCATATAAAAGTAAATGAGTCCGACAAAGTTATAACATCAGGTATTGGGGGTGCGTTTCCAAGGTCTCTATATGTAGGAGATGTTATTGAGGTTAAACAGAAAAGTGCAAAACTGTTCAAAGACATTAAAATTAAACCGAAAGTTGCTATTTCAAAGATAGAACATGTATTAGTAATTAAGAAACAGGTAGTGGAAAATATTTCCAATTTAAAAATAATTTATGAATAGGCAGAGAAATATCTCTCCCTGCCCGGACAATATACCCATTTCGAAGTTGTTTTAGGAATTTCAGGGCAGGAGTTTGCCTGTAATTTTGATTTTTCGATTGAACAAAACCAGAGGCATAGCAATGCTAAGTCGAGGATTTTGTGATTGAGAAAAATCTATAAGTTCTGGTGAAATCTGGTAATGAAAACCGAAAACCAATTCGTGATGGGTATAAATACCGAGGGCTTTTAATCCTCCTCTTGCAAAGCAGGGAAACAGGGGTGGTTAAATATATTTATAATGTTTCTCAACTTATTAATAATAATATGTGATTTAATAATTTTTTAGAAATACAAAGATATCCTCATGCCGTGGATTCCCATAATAAGCGTTATTTTATGCATATCATTAATCCAGACAACATTATTGCATCATATTCGCATTCTGGGCATACAACCTGATCTGTTTATCATCTTTCTTGTTTTTCATTCATTAAACTCTAAACTCGAACGATCATTTCATACAAACTGGGTAATAGGCCTTGCAAAAGACTGTTTTACCGAAGGTCTATTCGGTTTAAATACCGTTCTATTTGTTATTGCGGGATATGCGATATCAATTATCAAAGATAATATTTATGGCAAACATCTGGCTACACAAATTTCAGTTACGTTTATAATTTCCCTATTATATAATTTTCTCTACCTGTTTATGTTTTCAATATCATTTACCTCAACCGGCTTTTTATCCGTGGTATGGAAAAGCCCCATTATCGCAGTTTATAATTCTATAATTGTTCCTCCGGTATTCTGGTTACTTAATAGATTCTACTCTTCGTTCGGATTCCCGTCTTTAAGAAGAAAAACAAGATAATGCAAAAGAAACGTTTTAAAATACTTTTTGGAATAATTTCAGTACTGTTTTTTGTTATCCTCTGCAAACTGTTTTACATACAGATGATTCAAGGTGGAAAATACAGTGGTATATCCAACAAAAAAAGAATCAGAACAGTAGATATCGATACATTAAGAGGATCGATTTATGACAGGAACGGATCTGTCTTAGCTGAAGATAAACACTCGTTTGAACTCACCGTTATATATAAAAAGCTGTTTAATGCATCCTTATGCTTTGAACAAAACATATTACCTAACGCGTCAGAGGTCAAAAAACTGGAAACAAACCATCATAATCTATGCAGAGAATGTCATGTCGATAAGGTAATGTGGGTTGAGAAAGTCGCTGGACTACTTGATATTTCATATACCGATGTCTTCAATAAAGCGGTAAAAATTGTGAAAAAAGTAAAGAGAGTCAAGAATGTCGTTGAAAAGAGAAATAAAAGAAAGATACGCGTCAGAGAAGAGACGGTACCACACTCAATTTTTTCACACGTACCCTGGGAAAAAGTTGCCCAGTTCGAGGCTGAGATGTTGAACCTGCCAGGTATACAGATAGAGTCAACCCCGGTAAGATGGTACCCTCAAGGCAATATGTCTTCACATGTTATAGGTTATGTTGGGAAACTGGGAGAAGAAGAGATAGAAAACTATGACTTTAAGAAAAAATGGTTTGACGATCTGAAAGAGAGAGGTGAGTCAAAGTCAGAATTTTTTATTCAAAAAGCAATATCAATGGATGCCTCAATTGGAAAAAGTGGTATTGAAAAAACATATAATTCAAGGTTAATGGGTATTCCGGGCGAGAGATTTGAAGAAGTTACTCTTGATACAATGCGTGTCGATAAACTTATTCTGGAAAGACCTTCAATTCCCGGTAATGACATTTTTCTGACTATTGACAGTAGAATACAGAGTATTGCAGAAAAAGCACTTGGGAACAGAAAAGGATCCGTTATTGTAATGGACCCGTGGAATGGTGAAATCATAGCGATTGTTTCCTACCCCAGATATAATTTAAATACGCTTAATGATGACTATGCAACTCTTAGCAAAAACCCCCTTAAACCATTCCTCAACAGGCCTGTTCAAAGTATTTTACCTCCAGGATCAACCTTTAAAATAATCACTGCAATTGCGGCGCTGGAAGAAAATAAAATAGACACGAATACGCACTTTCAATGTTACGGATCATTGAAAGTTGGAAATATCCGTTTTCGATGTAATAAAAGATATGGTCACGGATTATTGAATGTTGAAGAGGCCATACAATATTCATGCAATATTTTCTTCTATGAAACGGCAAAAGTCCTGGGAGGAACATTATTAAAAAAGTGGGCTGATCGTTTTGGTTTGGGAAACAGAACAGATTCTGGTCTGGCTTATGAAAAGAGTGGAAATTTTCCAAAATCAAAATCTATTTACCAGACGATAAATCTATCAATTGGCCAGGGAGCAATGCTGGTTACACCGATACAAGTTGCGGGAATGATAGCCACGATTGCAAATGGCGGCTGGCGTACGAAACCACATATCCTCCAAAAAATTTCAGATTATAGAGGAAATATATTAGTAAACAAAAAATATAAACTCACAGAAAAAATATGGATCTCAGAAAAAAATATGGATCTTGTAAAACACTCATTACGTAAAGTCGTGACAAGTGGCACCGCTAAAGATACCAATCTGAAAGAGCTGCTTGTCGCGGGTAAAACAGGAACAACACAAACGGCACGAGAAGATGAAAACCATGCCTGGTTTGTCGGCTACACACCTTTTGAAAACCCAAAATACTGTTTTGTCGTTGTAGTAGAGCATACGAAAGGGCACGGTGCGGAAGTAGCCGGCCCTATAGTCCGGAAACTTTTAACACAGATAGGAATCTGATTTTTATGTATCGTCTCGTTGGTTTAAGAAATTTTGACTGGCTGATATTTCTGGTAATATGCCTGCTTCTGGCTACCGGTTTTTTCTTTGTATGGAGCGCCTCTTCAGAGAGTTTCGCGTTCAAACAGATAATCTGGATCGGTGTTGGAGTGATTGTCTTTTCCGCATTGTTAATAGTTGACTATTATTCAATTGGCAGGATTTCATATATTTTATATTTTATTGTCCTCTTTTGTTTGTTATTAGTCCTGATATTTGGTAAAACGGTATATGGAGCACAACGATGGCTGATGGTAGGCCCTATCTCCATACAACCATCTGAGATGACGAAGATCGCCCTTGTTTTGGTTCTTTCAAGATACTTCGTGGACGAAAAGAGTGTTGCAGGATTTAGCGGCATCTTCTTTCCGTTAGGATTGACGCTCGTGCCTATGACATTAATAATGAAACAGCCGGATCTTGGCACAAGTTTGATCCTGGTCCCTGTATTTTTCTCAATTATGTATATTGCCGGCGTAAAGACCAGGTATTTGCTTTCTATAATCGCTTTTACCTTGTCCACATTTCCTCTTTTCTGGTACTTTATACTTAAGAATTATCAGAAGGCGAGAATAGTTAGTTTTATCTGGCCCGATACTGTAAGCAACTGGGGGTCAGGCTATCACAGAATACAATCGTTAATAACAATTGGTTCAGGCGGTAGTTTTGGAAGTGGATGGGGCAAAGGTGTTCAGAGTCAGCTTAACTTCTTACCACAGGGACATACGGATTTTATCTTTTCCGTCATAGCTGAAGAGTGGGGGTTTTACAGGAGCTGTGCAATCCTGTGCTTTTATGTCGTATTTATTGCATGCAGCATAGGCATTGCGATAAATACCAGGGATCCTTATGGCAGATTGATCGTAACAGGCTTTACCACGATGTTTGCCGCCCAGATACTCATAAATGTTGCAATGACAATTGGTCTTGCACCAATTACCGGATTGCCGTTACCATTTATCAGCTATGGAGGATCTTCCTTGATATCATCCTTTATAGCATTATCATTTATATTTAATGTAAGAATGAGGAATAGAGTCGCTTTAGCGAAGGACGGGTTTTATGAATAATTTACGACGTTATGTAGAAGACAATATCCTGCCTTTTGTGGAAACACCCGGACAGTATATTGGAGAGGAGTGGAATTCCATCAAGAAGGAAGGTGACGATATAGACATTTCATTTGCCCTGGCCTTTCCGGATACTTACGCAATAGGAATGTCACATATGGGAATGCAGATTATATACGGTCTTTTAAACGAACGGAATGACACGGCCTGTGAAAGAGTATTCGCTCCATGGTATGACATGGAAGCCGCTTTGCGAGAACACAATATTCCATTATACTCTCTGGAGACGTTCAGGCCACTGAAAGAATTTGATATTGTCGGTTTCTCGCTCCAATATGAAATGTCGTTTACCAACGTTATTAATATGCTTGATCTTGCAAAGATACCATTAAAAAGGGAGAACAGAACAGAAAATGATCCCCTGATTATTGCGGGTGGACCCCTCGCGCTTACTCCGGAACCGATCTCAGATTTTATAGATATATTCTTTGCAGGTGATGGTGAGGAGAAACTGCCTCAATTTATCGAACACTTTAAGGCACTGAAAAACACGGAAAGCCTGCCAAGAAAAGAGAAGATTATCTCTCTGGTAAAAAAGATGAAAAACCTTTATGCCCCCTCTCTTTATGATATCACCTATGACCCTGACGGAACCATAAATAACATAAGGCCAAATCTGCCGGATGTTCCTCCTGTGGTGCATGGCGCGTCAGTCAGTAACCTGGGTAAAGCATATTTTCCTATAAACCCGATCATTCCTTACGTACAAACTGTCTTTGACCGCATTTCCATCGAAGTTATGCGTGGCTGCACACAGGGGTGCAGATTCTGCCAGGCAGGAATGACAAAACGACCAAACAGAATACGTTCAGTAGATAAGATTTTGAATATGTCCACAGATTGTTATAGTAACACGGGACACGACGAAATATCTCTCGGTGCGTTATCAATAAGCGATTATCCTCATCTTAAAGACCTGATGGCCCGTATGGGTGAGACTTTTGACCAGAAGAAAGTAAACATAGCGTTTCCTTCTCTGAGAGTATCTGATCAACTGACCGGGCTACCATCGCTTCTCAATACGGTGCGCAAATCCGGCTTAACACTGGCTCCTGAAGCCGCTACTAAACGGCTAAGGAAGGTAATCAATAAAAACATTTCAAACGAAGATCTCTTTGCGGGAGTTAAAGAGGCATATCGAGAAGGATGGAACCTGGTAAAACTATACTTTATGGTTGGTCTCCCTACTGAGACGGATGAAGACGTTGAAGAGATAGCAAATCTGGCTTACAAAATTTCTAATCTTGGAAAAGAGGTAAAAGGCTCGTATGGAAACGTGAATATAACGATATCAACTTTCGTCCCCAAAGCCCATACCCCTTTTCAATGGGAATCCATGGTTTCTCTGGAAAGGATAAAAGAGATCAAGCACATTATTATGGATAAAATCAGGCACAGAAGGATTCGTGTTAAATTCAATAAGCCTGAGAGGAGTATACTGGAGGGGATATTCGCGCGTGGCGACAGGAAGCTGGGAAAAGCAGTCCTTCAAGCCTGGCAGGACGGCTGCAGGTTTGACGCCTGGGACGATCATTTTGAATATGATAAATGGATAAATACATTTCAGAAAACCGGCCTGGACGAAAACTTCTACCTAAGTAGAAAAAGAAAAGAAGACGAAATCCTTCCATGGGAACATCTAAGCTGTGGATTAATAAAAGAATTTCTTTTAAAAGAGAGAAAGAGGTCTTTTGAACAGGAATTTACACCTGATTGCTTTACAGATGATTGTCCGGATTGCGGTGCATGCGCGAGGTCTGAACACTATGTAAAAAACTGAAATCTAAATACCTCTAAAAAACAAAACGGATCAAAGCAAAACATATTATTTTTTTAAGGCTGGTTGCCATACCCCATGAATGACAAGTCGGACAGTTTTACACACCAATCAATGATTACCTCTGGCAAGAAACCCGACCTACTAACCCTGATTTCATCAGTACATCTTGACATTTTTCAACTTTTCTGATACTTTCAATACCATGTCAATCACAGAAGAACTTAATAATATAAAAACATTAGAGAACGCCGGCTTTGATCACAAACAAGCTGAAGCATTAACCGGCATTATTGAAAAAGCCCAAGTCAGCGGCCGGGAAGACCTGAAGGACTTTATTCGCAGTGAGAACAGTAGTCTTCGTAATGAAATTCGTAATGAAATAAACAACTTACGCAATGAGCTTAAACAGGATATAAATAGCGTGCGCAATGAGTTCAAACAAGATATAAAAGATTTAGAAGTACGCATGGCATATGCCCAAAGGGACTTGCTGATTAAGATATTTGGCATCATCGTTGGTACTGTTGGTGTTGCAGTTACAATCCTCAAGCTCTTCCCCTGAGTCCCTCAATCTCATATCTACCTGTCCTTTCTCCGTTTCAACCACCACTCTTCGTGTCTTTGTGTAAGTAAGCTCTTTCTTTTCCCCTGCGCCCAGAGACATTGCGGTGAAAATCGGTGATGTACATACCCTGAAACTATCTCATTCCAACTACCAAATTGGCTTCCGATGTTTCCAACAAAAGGTGATAATGGTTATCCATCAGCACATAAGTATGAATAACTCAACCGGTCATTGCACACGCTTCCGTTAAGGTTTCAAGAAACAGTTTACGAGACATAGACATTTTATGGTACTTTTAGGTATTAGTCATCTAATTCCCATAATAATAGACAAAAGGTGCCCAATAGTATGGCGCTCTATATTTCTCTCCAAAGTCACCACTAATAAATCGGCGTTTCACCTCTGTAATGGCATCCGCATAGCGCATACCATTGTCTTGAACAAGGCCATACATCGTTGCCATGAACGGAGAGTTAGACTCACCTGCCACTCTCCAGAGTGAAATGGAAACAGACTTTGCTCCGGACAAGAAAAAAGAGTGGATTAGCCTGGAAAATCCTTCATGCTCGTAAATCCCTCCCAAACCTGCGTCAAAAGCTGAAAGGTTTACCAGATCAGCCCTGATTTCCATCTTTGCAATCTCTTCGGCACGTAAATAGCCATCCTCTTTTCCCATATCTTTAAATTGTGATAAGACCAGGGCTGATAGTTCAGGGGCCTCCGGAACGACAAGACCATGGGTAGCGAAATGGAGTGCTTTGTAATCAAAAAATTTCCAGTCATTACATAGCTCTTTTATGTCTCTTTCCGATACATTCTTACCGGTAAAAATATCTGATCTTTTGACTGTTTTTTTAATTTTCTGGACTTCACTCATAGTGTTCGGCAGGTCAGGCCATGAAGAGAGACCCAGACCCCTGTATGCATTTCCAATAGACCTAAGATTTTCATAATCGGGATAGAGATTCTGCATTAAAAGATCCATCCGCATATTTTCCAGACTGGAGTAAATATTTTTTGTTAAAACTGACAGTTGGACTCTGTTCTCTATCATTTCTGCCTTAAAATCGGGACCTTTGTAAACTGCCCCGCCAAACGCCAGCAAAGGTTTACGGTTTTCATCATATTTTCGCTTTTTTATAAGTTTCCGTATATCCAGAGATTGTATGTAACTTATACTACACTTTTCTACCATATATTGTCCATTTTCATCAATAAGCGTGCCGAAAGGTATATAGGTCAGAATCCCATCCGGAACAATAATGAGTTTTTTCTTGTCCCTGATCTTTTCCTCCAATGGCTTAATGAGCAGTCCGTATAGAGATCTTCCTATCTCTCTAGTATCAGTTTTACGCTGGCTATTACTTGTACTGGCATCCGCCACCGTACTTTTACTGTCCTGCACAGGAAGTTCACTTAATAAAGAGCCGTAGTAGTTGATAACATTACTAAAATCACTTTTGTTTTCGCTTAGACTACGTTGATTTAATAATAACGTCTTTATTTTAGTATTGTATTTATCAATAGATGATTGAACAAAGGATTCTCGCGAAAGCTCTATACCCATAATCTCCTCTCTCGTAATAGCAATCTGTACTATTTTTTCCTGGTTAGCATTCGCGTAGACAATGATCACAGTATCATCATCCAGAGTTTCCTTAATTTCATCTATATCCTGAGGCCATAATCCTCTTTCCCGTTTCTTTTTGTCTTTTTCACTCTCAAAAAACATTTCAATCTGTAACTTTGCCCTGACAAGCTCAATAGCCTGAAAGGCGGACGGTGCATCATTATCTTTGATATAGGCAGAGGTAAGCAGTTGATAAGCGTTGTAGAGATCGTACAATAAGCGCTTGCGTAGTTTTCCTGTTTCTGTTTCACGTAACTCTTCTATTATGGAAACAGATTCTTTAAGGCGCTCAATTGCTATTTTATATTTTTCTTGTGAGATGGAAGTTTTACCAATTCCGATGAGATCACTGATGATATCAAAATCCTTCCCGATTTTTATATCATTAGCCAACTCCCTTTCATAAGGATAGATGATCTTGTCATGTTTATTCCAGTAAAAGCGATAAAACAGAGTAATGTTATTATCAATAAGAATCTCTCCCACCTCTTTGCTCAATTTTCTGTCCACCGCTAAAGCCTTTTCATAGTATTCAACGGCCTTGTCATAGTTCCCCTGTGTATTATAAACACTACCAATATTTTTTAGACTTATGGAAGTCTGATTATCCTCTTCCGGCTCCCTTGCTATACCAAGCGCATCTTCAAAATATTTAACGGCCCTTTCATGTTGCCCTTGAGATTGGTAAACAGTGCCAATATTGTTGAGACAGGCAGCAACGTTGTCACCCTGCCTCAGATTCCTGTATAGATCCATGGCCTCTTTATAATACTTAACAGCCTTTTCATATTGACCCTCTGATTTGCAAACTTCACTAAGCTTATTAAGCGTGCACCTAAAGGCAATACTATCTTGCTTAAACAATTTTCTAGATATATCCAGAGAGTCCTCAAAACACTTGATAGAGGTATCATGTTGCCCCCACGAATTGTAAGCGTTACCCATATTGCTGAGCGCATTTGCAATCCCTTCTTCCAGACCCAGTTTTCTATCTATCGATAATGCTTCTTCGTAGTATTTTATGGCATTATCAAATTTTCCAATAGCCTCATAGACTCTGCCAATATTATCGAGACCAGTAGCTACCTTTTCTTCCCTGCCAAGTTTTTTGTCTATTTCTATAGCTCTCTTAATATTTTCAAGTGCTGTATCATGTTGCCCCAGGAAGTTATAAGTATCACCGATGTAGTTAAGATTATCAGCAGCCTTACCCTCCAGTCCCAATCTTGTGTATATATCTAAAGCTTTCTGATAATACTTGAGGGCCACATCATATTTCGTCAAATAGTTGTAAAAATACCCAAAGCGGTTATAGCATTCGGCAACGACATCTTCCCTTTCAAGATTTTCTGCAATCTTTAAAGCTTCTTCAATTTTCTCAGTAGCCATTTTATATTGACCGGCCAGAGAATAATAGTAAGCTGCCTGATTCAGATCCGTTACTAAATGTAATTTAATTGGAGCCGAAGAGCTTTTTTCTATTTGCACAGATTTTTCATATACCTCTGCAGCCATGAGATACTCGCCTGAATTTTCCAGTTTTTGTGCTTTATACCGGTTTGTATCAATAGTCCGCTCTTCCTGTGCATAAAGAGATGAACCGGTAAATAATATTAATATCAGGATAAATAAACCTATTTTTTTCATTTATTTCTTACAAAATAGCAGGAATCTGTCCTCTCTATCGAGAGGACGGGCATATTTTCATACAAAGTGGTTATGTAAAGTCAGTTTTCCCCATTCGACTATGTCATTCAAGTGAACAAACAGATTTTTTCATCATGGCTTTTTTGTAAAACCACTCCTACATTGTATTAAAAATTTCATGATAAAAAAAAAGGCGCTCATCTCTGAGCGCCTTTTTTACTATCTAATCACTACGGACAATCGACATCCGCATTAATGTACTTATTTAATAATTCAACTCATCTACTTCCCACACATTGCCTGTCGGAACACCACTACTCTTCTTTTTTGGTGCCGCATGGCCTTCACTACTACCACTGCTGCTATGTGAAACGGGCTGCGCACCTCCACGCTGTTCTAAAGCATGCTCTCTACGCATTCTCAAGCCCTCTGACTGGATTTTTCCAAGCTGCTGGAACATTGGTGCCTGTCCCCACCACCACATGATATCCTGCTGTGCGTGGGCATAACCTTTGTAGCCCTGAAGTTTATACCAGAACCACATTTTGGCATATTCCGTCTCAATTACGGATGGATTATTCTCACCCTGGTAGAACATTGCATATACACCAAGGATTGGCCCGACAACCGGTACCTTTCCACCTAACGACTTAAACGCATTATAAACACCTTCTCCGATTAACTCTGGAGGGAGCAACTCGGCAACTTTATCGCCAAACGGATAGATATCACGCTCTGCCACAGACGGGTACAGAATATCTTCAGCGATAAGATCGTCAATTATCTTCTGTGCCTGATCAGTAAGGCCAAATGCCTGGAACATATAATCGTCAAGTTGCTCTAAATATGTATAAGCAAAGCGAGGACTATGACAGTTAGAACAAACTTCTACCCATTTATCTCTCTTATCCAGATTTTCATCTGAATATACGTCTATCTTTGGAGCAATTATGTTAATCCCATAAGGGTAATCCTTAAGCGATGATTTATACTCAATATTTGACGGAGGAACTGTTCCCATACGCCAGATACCCTTTGAAACGAAATTATGTGTAAATGTTCCACCACCCTGATACATATGGCAGAACTGACATGTTGGTGTACGATATTCTTCACCAACCTGCACATGAGCAAGAGGTTTGTCAAAGTTGTAGCTCTCCTCCTCCATCTCTAAAATCATACCGTGCTTTGATTCACCATAGGATTCAGCATCCGGATGGTCAGGACCCATGTGACACGTCATACAGGCTTTTGGATTTCTTGCTTCTGCAGCAGAGAATGAGTGCCTGGTGTGACAAGGATCACATTTGGTAGAGATACCGTGACACATATCACAACCGGCATTACCTGCCAGCCACCCTCTTCTATCAGCCTCAGGATACCAGGGAACAAGAACGTTAGCCTCCATCGCCTGTATGTGATTAGGTCGACCATGATTTTTCTCACTGTTAAACTGGCGTACCTGTCTTTCGTGACACTCGCTGCAGATCTCAGCATGAGGCATCCTTATCTCGTTTTTCTCCGTGTCAGCATGACAGTCAAAACAGTCAACGTTGATAATTTCTCTTCCAATTGATTCTTCTATGATTTTTGTCTTACGAGCTATTAAAGGTGTCTTTCTCGGATTGAAATGAGCAGAACCTTTCCAGTCATGGACTGCACCGGTATTAATACCATCATGACACCTTATACACAAATCCCTACGCTCTTTCTCAATAAACAGGGAGTGATCCAGAATATCCATTGGTTCATAATGCCTCATCGGAGACATGTACATCTGCATCTTCAAAGGTTTGTAATAGTCTTTAAATAGACCTGCACCCTCACTCAGGCCAACATTATCCTTAAACACTGGACTGTACCAGTCAGGAAACCCTTCATATATATCGACAAACTTCGGCACGTAAGGCTCCTTCTCCGCCTTCTCATCATGTGCCAGAACTGACCCTGAGAACTGTATGGCTATAACCAGCAATGCCATAGTAACGAAAAGCATCAGCTTTTTTGCATAATTCATAATACTCATTCTCCTTTAATTTATTTTATATCAAAAATCTTAACCGACTTACTCCGCATGGTCTTCTTTGTTTGTTTTGGTAGCAAGTGATTTTACAAAATGCACCATACACCAACGGTCTTCGTCTGAAAGTTCATTAGCAAAAGATGGCATCGGCGTACCATTCACACCTGTTGTAAACCTCAAGTAGATATCTTTATTTGTTGCGCCTCCCTTAAACTTATCCTGCCTGGTAAAATTATAGGCCTGAATTGGGATTCCCCACTCGTCTTCAAGATCATAACTGCTTGGACCATCTCCTTCTCCTGTCTCACCATGGCATTTCCAGCACTCTTTCTGAAAATAAAGTTCCCTACCCCTCGCAATAGTCTTCTGGGTAGACCTCAACTCTGGCCCTAAAACTACTGATGGCTCAGGTTCTCTATACTGCCAGGCTTCTGAAAAGCTTTTCAAAACGGGAAGTAACGACGTAATCTGGTCTTTGTCAAGAATATCCCATGGCATCATAGATGTCCCATGGATCCCGACCGAAATTACATGAATGAGATCCGCATCGGTAGGTAAAGAACCTGATGGATTTGTGCGTATCTTATATTGACCCTTTGTAAAATCCCTGGGTTTTGGGTAAAGTGCGCCATATAACGGACCATAGCCATCACCATCTTCGCCATGACACGGAGCACAATATTTATTGTAAAGATCCTTGCCCTTAAGTTTTTCTCCAGCCATTACCGTGTTACCAAGGCATAGCATGGACACAAAAACAATAATCATTGCGCTGAATATAATATTCCCCCAGCACAAATTGTTTCGTCCACTAATTCCTTTCTTACCATTCAAATATGCCACTGATTATTCCTCCCAAAACTTAATAAAAAAATATGTCTTTAATAAATCGACAAATACATCTATGCAACACAACTGTACATTCAATTTATCCGATTACTGATTTTTAAATGACAAAGCAGAATAAACGAATAAATAAGGTAAGTACTAATAACCTTTTTATATTTCTTCACACAACAATATATAAAACTTTTATAACTTTTTCAAACTAAATCCTAAACTATAAACACGCAACTAAATCTTCACTGCTAATAGTGAATAAAAAAACCAATTATCAACTTGAACTCAGCGTTATCCGGTCAGATTATTGCTGGTGTACCATTAACCTTCACAAAGGAGTCTTTCAGCGGGAATCCACGAAAATCGAAACTATAGATGCCCGACAAAGGCATTCGAGTATGACAAAAATCATAATCACCTGATACTATTGACTTGAATGGAAATTTCCGTCTATAGCCATATCAGCACTGAGATTACTATCGTACTTTGTCTCCCGCATCTTACATTGACAGGAGCAATACCTATCATTCTCCTGCATGATGAGACACGTCATAGATTTAAGAATTCACGATGGATGTAACTCGTTATGCTTAGCTAATTCACGGCTTATGAATTGCGTTTAATTTAAGACGATTCAAAAGAATACTTAAAAGAACGGGAATAGTGACAACAGCAATACAATTAAGCTAAATAATAGAGAACGAACACTATGTGCTTGTGAAAAATACGTTCTCTGTCTGCAAGCTCACTGTTTTTTCTTAAGCTCTTTTATTTCTTTTTGCCATTCATCCTCCTGCCTCTTTCGCTCAGTAATATCCCTGATTATCCCTTCAATACGAATGGGTATGCCTGCTTCATTTTTAACCATAGTAGATGTTCGTTCAGTGTAAAAATGCTCGCCATTTTTCTTCTTACAAAATGACGCAAAACCCATCCAGACCCCATCTTCTCGAAGCTTCTTAACGAGCCTTTCTCTGTCTTTTTGATCGACATAGATATCCCTTACCTTTGTCCCAATCATTTCTTCAGGGGATGTGTAACCAAACATTTCTGCACATGCCTGATTTACCCACGTAAACTTCCCATCCACTCCGGGTTCAGATTGGTAAACACCCTCCTTTAGCGATTCCAAGAGTAGCCTTTTATCTCTTTCAGACTTTTGCAATTGAACCTTTTCCATTTCCAGTTGTTCTTTTGCACGTTCAAGCTCCTGGTTTATGTGTCTGATTTTTATATCTTGTCCTCTTAACGAGTCTGCAACCTTTTCCGCTTCCAGCTTTTGTCCCACTGCTTCTTCAACCAGTTTAAATCCCTCTTCTGGCGAACCAAAAGCTTTCATGATTCTTTTTTCCATATTTTCAGCAAATGTTTTTTCCCTGACAAAACCCGCATCCTTCATATCATTGTATTTGTGTATCATCTTAACCGTAAAACCAACATCCAAAAACAATATCAGCAGAATAATGGTCTTCGCGTTTACTGAAAGACCCTTAGAGTTTCCATTACCCATAATTTCCTACTCCTTGTTAGTGCAGTGTTATTTATTTAAATTCGTTGTTAAAACAAGCCTCTTATATAATTTACCTATATCCTTACAGCACACACCATTCAGTTCTCATCGCCCTGACTTTTTCTGGCTTTCATTTTGCAGATCATCTTCCTTTTTTTTTCTGTCGCTAATGTCCCTGATCACACCCTCAATACGAACAGGCTTCCCTTTTTCATCCTTCACCAGATGTGAGGTACGTTCTGTATAAAATTTGCCTCCATTCTTATTCATGCAATATGACGTAAAATCTTTCGAGGCACCATCTTTTTCAAGTTTATCTAACAGTTTTTTCCTATCAGCCTGATCCACATAGATATCCTTTACCTTAGTACCTTCCATCTCTTCAGGAGATGCATAGCCAAACATTTCCGCACAAGATTTATTTACCCATGTAAAGCGACCTTCAACTCCCGGTTCACATTGATAGATTCCCGCCTGAAGAGCATTAAATAATTCCCTATAAGCATTTTCAGATTCCACGATCTCTTTAGTTTTCTTATCCAATGCTTCTGCCATTGAATTAAAAGACGTTGCCAGAACGCCAAGCTCATCTCCTCTATTTACATTTACCCGCTGAGCCAGATCTCCCGCAGACATCTTTTCAGTTGCCTCAGTTAACTCAATTATCGGGGTAGATATTTTTTTACCAACAACGTACGCAAAAAACACAATCGGGAATGCGATTCCAAACAACAATACCCAGCCAAGGGTATTGAGATTGTAGGCCACTCCGTAGACTTCTGCCTTATCTATCTCGGTAATAACAGCCCAATCAAGCTCAGGCAGCCAACGCCATACACCCAATACTGATATACCCGCGTAATCTTGATAACCCTTTGAACTGGAACCGTTCTTGCCCTTAAGACACTGGCTAACAGAATAAGTCAACTTCCCGTTATCGGGATTAACCACCTTCAACTCTAAAGCACTTCTTGTCTTAATCATTCCGGTTTTCTTTAAATTCTTACTAAACCTTGATTCAGTAAGCATATATCCATCTTTACCGACAATGAACGTTTCACCTGTTTTCCCAAACTTTTGACTTTGCAGCAAATTGCTCAAAGTAGCAACATGGATTCTGAACGCAACGACCCCAATCACAGTATCACCATCTTTTAAGGGAGCAGACACAAACAATGTAGGCAAACCTACTTCCTTCCCATCAAACTCATTCGTAAGGGCAATTACAGACGGTATGATACTAGTAGCATATGGTTTTCCTTGCATAGCCTGCTTAATAAAATCTCTTCCAGAAAGATCACCTCCCACCTCTTCTTCTGATGTAGCAAGTGTAACTATTCCATCTGCGTTGCATACAAACGCACCCTTGTAACCATATTCCGAAACAACCAACTCTAGATATTCTGTAGCCTCTCTATCGTCCCCCCCCGCGCTCTTCAAGCTATTAGCAATATATGGATTGTTCGCTGCAACTATAACATCCGTCTTCCTATCCTTCATCCATGATGACACTAAGTCAGCCTGCTTGTTACCTACCGTTTCGAGATTATCCATGATTACAGTTCTGAGATCAGACTGAATCTTTGGGTACGCAATAATCCTCAGCAACACAAACGGTAACAGAGTAAAGAAAATCAGAATTAATATGATGTAATGTTTAATCGATACCTTCATTTATTTTTCTCCATAAAATGCATATTTATAATTTTGATACCCAAAAGCACTTTACCATTCTTCAGAATAAAAATTGGAACTCTGTCTGGTTTACTCTTTAATTTTTATCTTAAATCTATATAGTGCACTAAAAAATCATAACGGGAAATACATTTGGCTCAACCAACAGTTACAAACGAAACAAAAAAAAAGCTGCTATTCCCCAATCACAATCATATACTGCTGCCGGAATAGAAACTCACAGATATTATTTCCAGCGTATTACCACCAGGCAACAGGATAATCCCTTTTGCCCCATCTATTGATGATAATTGCTGTTAATACTAAAATAAAGGCGCCAAAAAGAACAGGATTTAGAATATACCAATAATCCTGACCCAAGCCTCCAGTCTGAATGGCCACATATGCTGTAGCACCTGCCGGAGGATGTACGGAATACGTAACCATCATGAAAATAATCGCTAAAGTAACGCCAAGTGTCAACGACCACCACGAGAGACCAAAGAAGTCGTATATGGCAACACCCATTAACGCACCAAGAAAATGCCCTAACAAAACATTTCTCGGTTGTGCAAGTGGAGCCTTGTATGCTCCGTAAACCAGAACTGCCGATGCACCAAAGGGCCCTAAGAGCAGGGGACATTTCCAGGTAAAAGCAAGAATAGCCGTAATCCCTACACCAACCATGGAACCAACAAAAGTAACCCACAACACTTTCCATGCAATCGGTGGTTGCGGCGCCTTGGGCAATTCACTAATCTTATCGAATAACGACATAGTTCTATTCTCCCCATGAAATATATTTTATAAATTACAGGTTAATAATGCCTCACCATACTTGAACAACAGCACTTTTGCCACATTTTTGTACTAGATGCCGTTTGACGTATTATACTATACACATACGCCAAAGTAGAAAATCCTTGTTATTTATTTTATTTAAATATATCGCGGCGACTGTCTGCCGAGTTTAAGGTAATTATTTTTACACTTAAACTTGAAGGAAAGCCGCAGAACATTGACACGTTCTCGCATCTGCCCAACCGTGTCAATGCAACTGCTTAACAAACTTACTTACGCCGAATGTGATCAAAAAAAACGCCTCATTACATCCAAATAACTATCCTTGTCGAGATTAACCAGGAAGCACCTCTACGATATTGTTGTCATTTTCATCTACACCAACTATCTGACCACCTGGCACTGCACCTCGAGTGGGACCTACGAGACTTCTTGTTCTTCCTCCATCACCATTAGGAACCAAGTCCTCTACAGGCGCATGCGTAGCAAACCAGTATGCCAGTCCAATCAAACAACCACCTACGATATTGCCGGTACTTGCAGCAGCCATGTTCCAGGCAAAACCTCCGCATGTAACATTTGCAGGATGAGTAGTGAACAGAGCGGCGCCAAAAATAGTCATATTAGCTATGCAATGTTCAAAACCGCATGCGATAAATGCAAATAGACACCAGAATATCAGGAACACTCTGGCAGCCTCATTTTTAGCCTTTGCCGACATCCAGACAGCCAGACATACGAGCATATTACAGAGAATACCACGACAAAACAGATAGAAAAACGGAGCATTCATTTTGGCACCGGCAACCTTACAGATAAACTTGCCCGTAATGTTCCCGTCTCCCAATCCCGTATTAGCATAAATAAGGGCCAACAACAACGCACCGGCGAGGTTACCAAACCAGCAAACAAACCAGAGCCAAATCATCCAGCCCCAACCTGTCTTTCCCCTGAGACATCCAATCAACATCACCATATTGTTACCGGTGAACAGTTCGGAACCCGCAAAGACAACGAGCAACAGGGCAAGAGCAAACGACGTTCCCATAACCATCTTAACAGCCGGAGACTTAACAGCAGCGAACTGCGCCCCGACCGTAAATATGAGAAGAATTCCAAACCCGATGTACATACCTGCCAACATTGAGAGAACCCAATACTGACAAAACTTGTTCCTTATCATATCTTCCTTTGCAACTGCCACACCCGTAAACGTATCTACCGTTGCTTTCATTAATTCATCCCCATCCTTTCAAAGGGCCATTTCCAGGTAAAAGCAAGAATAGCCGTAATCCCTACACCAACCATGGAACCAACAAAAGCAACCCACGACACTTTCCATGTAATCGGCGGTTGCGGCCCCCCGGGTAATTCACTAATCTTAACGAATAACGACATAATTCTATTCTCTCCCTTTTATACACTACAGGCTAATAACGCTTCAGCATACTTGAAACAACAACACTTTTGCCGCATTTTGCACTAGTGCCGCTTGACATACTATACACATACGCCAAAGCAGAAAATCCTTATTATTTATTTATAAATATATCGGCGACTGTCTGCCGAGCTTAAGGTAATTATTATTACACTTAAACTTGAAGGAAAGTCGCAGAACATTGGCACGATTAAGCATATGCCTAACCGTGCCAATGCAACTGCTTAACAAATTTACTTTACGCTGAATGTGATAACAAAACTATCTCACTCAGACGGAAATAACTATCCTTGTCGAGATGAACTTGGAAGCACCTCAACGATATTGTTGTCATTTTCATCTACACCAACTATCTGACCTCCCGGTATTGCACCTTGAGTCGGGTCTACAAGACTTATTGATCTTCCGCCATCCCCACTAGCACCAACAGCCTTCCGAGAAAGAGGACCACCAGGAACCAAATCCTCTATAGGCGCATACGTAGCAAACCAGTATGCCAGTCCAATCAAACAACCACCTACGATATTGCCGGCACTTGCAGCAGCCATGTTCCAGGCAAAACCTCCGCATGTAACATTTGCAGGATGAGTAGTGAACAGAGCGGCGCCAAAAATAGTCATATTAGCTATGCAATGCTCAAAACCGCATGCGATAAATGCAAATAGACACCAGAATATCAGAAACACTCTGGCAGCCTCATTTTTAGCCTTTGCCGACATCCAGACAGCCAGACATACGAGCATATTACAGAGAATACCACGACAAAACAGATAGAAAAACGGAGCATTCATTTTGGCACCGGCAACCTTACAGATAAACTTGCCCGTAATGTTCCCGTCTCCCAATCCCGTATTAGCATAAATAAGGGCCAACAACAACGCACCGGCGAGGTTACCAAACCAGCAAACAAACCAGAGCCAAATCATCCAGCCCCAACCTGTCTTTCCCCTGAGACATCCAATCAACATCACCATATTGTTACCGGTGAACAGTTCGGAACCCGCAAAGACAACGAGCAACAGGGCAAGAGCAAACGACGTTCCCATAACCATCTTAACAGCCGGAGACTTAACAGCAGCGAACTGCGCCCCGACCGTAAATATGAGAAGAATTCCAAACCCGATGTACATACCTGCCAACATTGAGAGAACCCAATACTGACCAAACTTGTTCCTTATCATATCTTCCTTTGCAACTGCCACACCCGCAAACGTATCTACTGTTGCTTTCATTAATCCATCCCCCCCTTTCAATTAGGAAAGTAAAAAAATAAAATTTCGCAATATGACCAGGCAGCCTTCCATACTGCCCTTACCACATCACACCTAATAAAAATGCTATAAAAACTTTATAATAAGAACTTATGAAAACAATTAACCAAAAGCCCTGACAAAAATAAAGATTATACGAAGCGATATAGTGCTTAAGAGTGGAGAGCAATTGTGATACCAAAATTATTTATAAGTAAAAAGGCTAATATCTATATCTCTATAAACATCTATGAACAAAAAAGATAGAACCTTTCGGCAAAATGTAATTTTAGAACCACAAAAAACGTGATTTGACAAAATGTCAAATCACAATTGGAACATAAATTATTTAAAGACATAATGTCTTCCCACTACACAAGAAGCGGTATCTACAAATTTAATAAGATTTGAAAAGAAAAAGAGTAATGTGGCAGGTGTACAAACAGCATGTAAATTAAAGTCGAACTTATAAAACAATTTTGGAACTTAGCATTTTCAAAAGAAATAAATAGCGGCCCGATAATAGTAGTGTTTTTTTATCATGAAACAGATGAAACACAGCCCCCCCGGAACACATACTAATTACTTTACAGCTGAGCCAGTTCATAAGACCGCTGTCAGGAATATAAATGGAGGAAACTGTTTTTTATAAAGCTATGTTTCTATTGCAGGCGACAATCCACTCGTGCCAGGAACAAACTACAATACATTTGAAACAAACCTGGCTGAACTTAAAACATTAGCTCATAAACCGCCTGCAATGTAATTTTCAAGCTGTTGAATGGTAAATTCTTTATCAACAATATACTGCTTCACAACATCACCGATACTTACAATACCAATCAACTTCTCCCCTTCAAGCACTGGTAAATGACGTGTACGTTTTTCTGTTATCAGAGCCATACAGTCGTTTAATGTATTTTCAGGTCGAACAAAACATGGTTTTGGATTCATCAGGTCTTTGACCAATGTACTCTTTGATGATTTACCTTGCAGCACAATATTCCTTGCATAATCACGTTCTGAGAAAAGCCCTACGACTTTTTCATCCTTAACAACCACTAACGCGCCAAGGTCCTTTTCCGCCATTATTTCCAATGCCATGTATACAGTATCCTGAGGTGAAATTGTCAGAATATTACTAGATTTATCTTTCAATATCTCTTTTACAGTAATCATGATATACCCTTGTCTCCTTTTTTTGATTTTTGTTAAACTATTAACTTTAATTTGAAAACAAACTATGCTTGCTGCTACTATCTGATTTGACTACAAGCAAAATCACCATCTATTCACAAACAAATATGTATCCGCATAGAAACAGAGCGCCATAATACCGCTTGTTTATTCCTTGTTCAAGCATTAAATCTTCAGTGAAACATCAGAATTTCCCACTTATAAATTCCGTTTTTGGCATAAAAACAATTATCAGATGAGAAGTGGTCACCAAACCTGTCAATGCAGCAATCTTACAACATCACTCTTTCCTCTTCCAACCCAGCAACAAATCAGTATACTCTCCTTGCTTCCAGAAAGAGTATGCACTGTGCTTGATCCCTATCTTTTTTTCTATCTCAGCAATCCGTTTAAGCTTACTTGCTTCATCCTTGATCATAATAAGCCATCGGTCCTGAGCCCATTCCCAATACCCATAAACAGGACTGTAATACGCATTGTGCGACTTGGCTTTAAAGATAGCATCAATAATATCTACCAACATTTCGTATGCCAGTCTTTCGATGTTAGACACATTATATTTTCTCATTTCACCCTTACCAGGCAAAAGGCTGAAAACATTGTGGCCGGTAGAATCGGGAGCAAGGCCAGCGGGCATAGGGTCTATCAGATTGTGATTATACAAATCCATCACAATACGCATAGCCTCACGGTATTTAACAAAACTGAGTTTAACCGCTTCATCCATTGCTTCTAAATGGTCCCTTGCAAAACGGGGTGAATGACAATCCTTGCAAACCGCAATCCACGCGTCCCTTGTCGCCTTATACCTGTCGGCCCCCCTGTCTACAAGAGAAGTACCCATGTAAGTATAAACGGTAGATGTACTGATAACATTATGGTCTCCTTCAGGCATATGGCAGTATGCGCATGTTGGCACAGTATAATTTTCCGCGTTAAGAGGTTTTGTCCAATCCCATGTTTGCCCTTCTCCCTGAAAAATCATACCGTGGTATGATTGCATGTACATCTCATACTCGTATTGTTCAGGGCCGGAATGGCAGACCGCACAGCTGTTTGGTTTTCTGGCTTCAGTCAAAGAAAAACGGTGCCGGGTATGGCACCCGTCACATCGGTTCTCGACCACATGACAACCTAAGCAGGCAGTCGTCTCTTCTGCAGGCTTCTCCGTCTGGCAACCTAACTCGATCAACTCAAGATGATAAGCATTAGCATGTGAACCTTGTCCTCCTTGACGATGTCCCTGTAATTGCTTTTCATGACATTCACCACAAATATCATAAGAAGGCATAATAAGTTTTTTATGATTCTTCCCATGACATCTGTCACATCCGACGACACCTTCTCCTCCTGACGGCTTTGAATGTTTGCTCTGTTTCCACTGTTTTACAATTCCGGGACTTTCAACCATATGGCAGGTAACACACTCAGTATTTACAAACTCCCCTTCTACCGTGCTGCCAGGATGAAAGATGTCATTATTATAGTAATGCGCGGGGTCGTACCATCGTATCACAGGCAGAAAATTAAAAAGATGTCCGTACGTTCCTTTTCCCGGAAAGAGTTTCTCCGGCCCGGTATAAAAACTTGAAAGCCCACCCGCATGATGAACGCTTCCGGAATCATCCGGACCGACCCTTTCTCCCAGAAGTTCAGCCATCTCGTATTGAAACTTCATGTCACCAGGCATCTCCCCTGCTGCAGATGCTGTCTCATCCAGAAGTGTTTCAAGGTTAATCTCTTCTCTTTTTTGCGCAAAAGAAGAAGAGGTTGAAATATACGGAACAAAAAAAATGAATAACAAAAGTGTGATAATCGAACTCTTTTTTGTGTTTATATTTAACATAGTCACCTCCATATTAATGTAGTATTTAAAGGAGCATTGGAAAAACAACACAAATTATATGCAAATCTTATCACGAAATGAAAATATGTATACTTTTTATTTTCTTAAATATTGCTGATAAATATTGAATAATCAGGATTTATATACTACTATATTTTAATTATTTAATGTGATGCACACCATTTTTCGTTGGTATTAATTGAATGAAAGCAATTGTTAAAACAAAACGCACTAAAGGCATGGAACTTATAAATGTGCCCATTGCGCAGTTAGGCTTAAGAGACGTACTAATCAAGGTTACACTCGCTTCCATCTGTGGCACAGACGTACATATATACGACTGGACGCACTGGGCTCGGAACCGCCTCACACCACCCCGCATAATTGGCCATGAGTTTGTTGGAATAGTGGAAGACATTGGCAATGAGGTGACTCACGTAAAGATCGGAGACCGTGTTTCAGCCGAGAGTCACATCTCCTGCGGACACTGCTACCAATGCCGCAACGGATATTCTGAAGTGTGCAGAAATCTCAAATTACTGGGAGTAGACTATGATGGCGCACTCTCAGAATACCTTGTCCTGCCGGAACATGTCCTGTGGAAAAACGATCCGAACATTCCCGACAAATGGGCCACAATGCAGGAGCCTTTTGGGAATGCCATTGATACGGTCATGGCAGAAGACGTCTCCGCAAAGACAGTCCTGATCCTTGGTGCGGGGCCTATCGGTCTATTTGCCACCGGCATTGCCAGAGCAAGCGGTGCATCGTTAATCATCGTATCAGACCCAAATAACTACCGGTTGGCCATCAGTAAAAAGATGGGGGCACACATGGCACTGAACCCCCAAAAAAAAGATATAACCCCCCTTATCCTTGAAGCCACCAATAATAATGGTGTAGACGTAGTACTTGAATTCTCAGGAAATAATCAAGCCCTAAACCAGGGACTGCAAACCATTACACCCGGAGGCAGGATCTCCATCCTGGGTATTTACGAAAAACGTGTTTCAATCGACCTCAACAAAGAGGTCATTTTTAAGAAGATACGTATTTACGGAATAACAGGAAGAAAGGTCTTTTCATCCTGGTATAAAACATCAAGCTTCTTATCATCAGGCATTGTCAATCCTGACCCAATACTTACTCACCGGTTCCCATTAAAGAATTATGAAAGAGGCATGAAACTAATGAGGGAGGGGAAGTGTGGGAAGGTCATTTTGGATGTATAAAAGTTACGATTAAAGGAATTAAATAATCATGGATAAACTGGATTTCATTAATAAAGAACTAGACAGGCTCAAGGAAGCCGGTCTACTCATTAACATTCGTACTGTCGAAGGACCTCAGGGAGCATGGATTACCGTAGACGGAAAGAAAGCACTCAACCTCAGTTCGAACAATTATCTTGGGCTTGCCAACGATTTACAATCAAAAACCGCTTCTCATAATGCAATTGATACATTCGGTGTTGGTCCTGCAGCAGTCAGGACAATTGCCGGAACAACGACACTGCATAAAATCCTGGAACAGAAGCTTGCGCAATTTAAAGGAGCAGAGAGTACCATCTCTTTCCAGTCCGGGTTCTGCGCAAATCTCGCCGTTATTCCGGCAATCGTTGGTAAAGAAGATGTTGTGTTTTCAGACGAACTCAATCATGCAAGTATTATTGATGGCTGCCGTCTCGCAAAAACCAGAGTTATACGATATAAGCACTGTAACCCTGAAGACCTTCAGGAGAAAATCCAAGTAGAAAAAGATATCGAGCGGAAGCTTATTATTACCGATGGCGTTTTCAGTATGGAAGGAGATATTGCACCATTACCGGAAATAGTAGAGATAGCAGAAAAATACAACGCAATTACAATGGTAGATGATGCACATGGAGAGGGCGTTCTTGGCAGAGGAGGCAGGGGAATTGTTGATCATTTTAATCTACATGGCAAGGTTGATATTGAAGTGGGAACAATGTCAAAGGCGTTTGGAGTAGTGGGTGGTTACATTGCGGGAACTAAACAATTGACAGATTATCTGGTACAGAAAGGACGTCCCTTTCTCTTTTCAAGTGCGGTAACAGCTGCCGACGTGTCAGCATGTATTGCAGTTGTAGATACCCTGAACAAGTCAGATTGTCTTGTCAGGAAGCTCTGGTCAAACACCGGATTTTTCCAGGAAAGAATGAAACAACTCGGATATAATCTCGGAATTACAAAGACACCTATAACGCCGGTTATGATAGGTGATGCCAAAATGGCAAAGGAGTTCAGCCAGAAACTATTCGAAGAGGGCATATTTGCCCAATCAATAGGCTATCCCACAGTACCTGCAGGTAAAGCACGTGTGCGCGTAATGCTTTCTGCCACACATAGCGAGAAAGACCTTACATGGGCAATAGACCATTTTGAAAGAATTGGAAACTCTTTCAATATATTAGAAAGGAGATTTGAAGCATGAGAAAAGTTATTATGATTCCGTTTATCATATTTGCGATAATAATCGGACTTTTTTTTGGCAAGAATATGATTATTAAGACTTCCGTAACAACCGGGGTAAAGGCAATGACAGGTCTTAAGATGAACATAAGGAGCATGGATGTCGGTGTCTTTAAATCATTAATCGGTATAAACGGATTACAACTGCACAATCCACAAGGATTCGAAGATAAACTAATGATGGATTTACCTGAAATTTATGTGGATTACAACCTGGGTGACTTTATGAAAGGAAAGACCCATCTTGAAGAAACCCGGTTGCATTTAAAAGAATTTACCGTTGTGAAGAATGAAGCTGGTGTGCTTAATCTTAATGCATTAAAAGTTGTCAAGACAGCTGAAGGCGAAACAGAAGAGAAAGCGGAAAAAGGCAATGACAAAAAACAGAAGGCAAAAATGCCAGACATTCAAATAGATTTGCTGGGGCTAAAGATAGACAAAGTCACCTACAAGGATTACTCAAAAGGGACTTCACCTAAGGTAAAAGAGTTTAACGTAAAGATTGATGAACAGTTTGAGAATATAACTGACCCTCAATCTTTTGTACGTCTCATTATAATTAGCGCCCTAAAAAATACTTCTATTGCGAACCTTACCAATTTTGATATAAAAAAATTACAGCAAAGTATTAAAGTAAAGCAGGCAGAGCTTGAAGAAAAACTGAACGAAGCAGGAAAAAAACTGGATAGAGGAGTACAGGAAGCATCCGAAAAGGTTGGAAAGGAATTAGACAAAAAGGCCAGAGAAGTACAAGGTGCCGTTGACAAGGCAGGAAAAAATTTAGAAGAAAAGGCAGCAGACGCCGTTAAGAAATTTTTACCTTTTGGGAAAAAAGAGAAAAAATAAAGGGACGAGAATGAACGAAAAAGGCTACACAAAATATCAGCAAAAGGCCATTAAAAATTTTTACGATAACAAAGACCTTCGTCTGGTACAGAAATTGGGAGAATTAGTCTCTAATTTATATCTGGAAACCAGTGAAAAGAAAATAGAGACCGGATGGAAAAAGATCAACAAAATGCTGACCGATTTGCAAATACACCCGGGTGAGGTAGAATATCTGACAAAGGACAAAAAGCTTTCAGTAATTTCTAAAAAACTGGATGAGATTTTTTAAATATGTCAAATTGTTATCGCGACCAAAACTATCCTTCGCCTCCGCTCGTCTGCCGCCAGTCTGTCGGGTGGAGGATGACGTCACACTGAGTACACAGAACAGCGTCACACTGAGCGGAGTCGAAGTGCCATCAACATTTAAATTTCAGAAATGAATGAAAAACTGGAATTACGCATGAGAAATACCTGAAATCCCTTAATACTTAAATTTCATAAATTAAACCATGAAAATTGCCATTACCGGTTTGTCAGGCTTCCTGGGACACTATGTAGCAAAGAGACTCTTTGAGAGAGACGTTCAGATACAGGCGCTGGTGCGAAACACAAGTAACACTTCACATCTTAACGAATTTGAAAAGAAGATTACCTTTGTGCAGGGAGATCTGAACAACAAAGAAACCCTAAAGAAGTTTGCACAAGGCTCCGACATAATAATCCACATGGCTTACGAGAGAAACGGAGCAGGTTTTCGAACCTCCGCCAATAAGGACATGAAGAGATTACTGGACGTTAACCTGTCAGGTAGTCTGGAATTGTTAGATGCTGCTAAACGGCATGGAACCAGACAATTCATATTCACCAGCTCCTGTGCTGTATATGGATATATATTTCCCGATATCAAACTCGACGAACAGCACCCCCTTATGCCTGACTCTAACTATGGAGCCTATAAGGCTGCGGTGGAAACATTCTGTCATTCATACTTTTTATCAAAGAGCATTAATACAACCATATTAAGACCGGTAGGCATCTACGGTATCGACCCTAAGCTTACCCACTCTGAGTGGTACGATTTAATCAAAAATATTAAAAACGGAGTTGATGTAGAAGCTGTGGGAGGAGGTAAAATAGTACACGCTGAAGACGTTGCCCATGCCATAGATTTGGCAATTGATAACAACCATGCTTTTGGAAAGATATACAACATAGTAGACTATTATGTCGACAACATGACCATAGCAGAAACGGCAAAAAAGATATGTGGCTCCAAGTCCAAAATCAGAGGAACACCCAAGCAGCCTGTCAATACTATGGATAATAGTGAATCGAAAAAACTGGGTATACGTTATGCAGGAGTTGATGGTTTGAGGAAGTATATTCAGGCGTTGGTTGACCTGGTTTAGATGTTCTTTGCAACACCGTTAGTTTAACCAGGCAGAGCAACTGACTCTTAATCAGTGGGTCGAAGGTTCGATTCCTTCAGGGCGCACTTTATTCCCCAAAGACTTATGACAATTTCCTTATAAATAGTCTGGTGTAAGTTTGTTAATAAAATTACAACTTTTTAAGAAACTCATCTAAGGATATCCGGGCTTGTTTAAGTATATGAGAAAGTGTCGATCGCTTAATTGGTTTGTGTGCTGGGACTATTATTTTCAGCACTTCATCCGTTGAACGCTTTTTTTAATCTTATGTGAGAACCTCGTTGACGAACAATTACCCATCCGTCACGTTGTAGTGCCTTAATTACCTTATTATAATTCAGGATGGGAACTTTGCTCATATTGCTAATTCAAATTCTTCTGCATTAGAAACAGTCAAGACATCGTCCTCAACAGGTTCCAGATAAAGTTCAATTGCTTCTCTTATGTTTTTAATAGCCTCATCCTTTGTCTCTCCCTCGGAAATACACCCAGGCAATGAAGGCACGATTACAGTATACCCCCCTTCTTCACTTGGTTGAAGATAAATCTTAAGCTTCATTTCAATAACCTCCTTATATAGTTATATTCAGTCTCTTCATTCCGAGTTACTAGTATTATCTTCCTAGTCAGTCTTGTCAATCACTAAAATAAATACACCTTAAATCCTATCTGATTTTCGTAAAGAAACGAAGGGAAAACTTATGTATCCTTTGGCAGATATGTTCTAACCGCATCAAAAAAGTGAGCCAATTTTACTGTAGTCACTGTAGTCAAATTGTAGTTAAAAACGTAGTGAAGCCGGTAGTATTCAGCCAGATACCACAGGAATCAGAAGGAAGAAAGCAAAATTATAAACTGTTGTTAAATATGGCGATAGCGACATAACAGACACTAAATCAGGCAGTTATGTAAATTGTTAAAAATGGTCTTTTAGCGTCTCTGAAAACAAGGGGGAAACAAGGGAAACAAGGGACAGACACTATTTATTGCCTCTTTGTTTCTTCGGTCTTCCTCTTGGTAATACATTTAATACCCGTCCTATTCTCCTGCCTAACTTCGCAACAAAATCTTTTGTTCCCAATGGCCGTCCCAACAACGTATGTTTTCTTATCTTTTCAACTTTCTCATCGTTTTCATCTGAATTAATGTACTCTTTCCACTCTTCCGCAGTTGTATCTATTAAGGATGTTATATTTTCTAAATTAATTACTCCATCTTCCTGTCCCACATGTACTCCCGCACTTGACCATTTCCATCGCCAGGGTTTTCTTACTATACCTGCACGCACCGGGTTCCTCTCTACATATCGTAACGCCGCCACCAAATAGTCTTCATCCATGACGCACGAATAAAAACGTCCTTGCCATAAGTGGCCGGATGTATTCTTCTTTTTATTAAAATATTGCGAATACTGCATATGGGAAATGCTGAAAGTTCCCAATCCAAGATGTGAAAATTTTGTGTCATAGATTAAATAAACACTGCTTAGGCAATCATCTCCTTTGTCCAGAAATCCTACCGCGATCAGTTCGTCATTAAGATAGTATTCTGATTGAAGGCTTGGGGTGGAGGGTGAGAAGAAGCCTTCAATGAACTCTTCTATCGTACATTCCTGTGAGAAACGTTGATTTGAATGGTCTTGATAAATTCCAAAGGCCCTTTCACTGAATTTAAGTGGGCCGAAAGTGACATCGATGTTACTGTTCTTTTTCAGATTGCGCCTCTGACTTTTAGACGGCTTAAACTCATCAGATATAACTCGAATGGGAATACACTCCTGGCAGTCAGGACAGGACGGTTGAAAAGAATATACACCAAATTTCCTCCATCCTTTTTCAAGCAAAAATGAAATCTCAGATTCATCAAGCTCACTTGCAAGAAAATATTTGATCTGCTTTTTTCTGTCCGGCATATAAGGACAGAGAGAAAGCTCTCCTATATCCAGTTCTCTATGTAGAATCATAATTTATTCTTTTTGTTTCTTATAACTTATTGATGATCGCTTTCCAAATTTCCTGTAGTCCCAGTCTATTTGCCCAATCGTTAATATATTTCCTATCAATTATATCTCCAGACACTTTGAGCATGCCTGTTATATCCCGTATATGTTTCTCTGATTCCCCTTCCTGGTAAAACTTCATCTTCATGATTATCACGTCCTCAGGTGAAGAGAGATTTGCCTCTGTATTTTCAATAGGCGAAATCCTGTGTTTCCGAGCAAATCGACTATTATCAAACTCATCTTTTTTGGAAACAATTACATCGATCTTTAATCCGGATGATGGGTGTATGATATTAAACTGACGCTTATGTATGATTGCGTCGTCAATGGCATCTTCACTTATATAAAATTCATCTTCAGGAAAAGAACCTACCAATCCTGGAACATCGCTCTCATCAATATCTACCACTACATCAATATCATTAGTAAATCTTGGTTCACCATAATATATTGATCCCATAGAACCTGTTATAAAATATTGGATACCGAGTTTTTCAAAAGCATTTATTAAATATTTAAGTAAATCATACAATTCCATGAGATAACCTTCTCGCTACTTCTTGTTGGATTTCTTTTTCACTCCATTCCGAATGTAGAGAATGTAAAAAGTTTGTTAACTGCTTCTTCGCAGAACTCCACATATTAAATGTAATCATAATCCTTTCTTGTGGCGTCTTATTCTTTAATACTTGAGCCATCAAATCGTCTAAAATCTCAATATTTCTTTCAACAAGTTTCTTTTCTTCCATCTAAAACACCTTTATGAGGAATATGCCAATGATAACAACACTTATAACCAGCTTTACTATTACGCCACCAAGAAAACCGACCAATGTACCCACACCGGATTTAAATGCCCCTTTTAGATCCTTACCAAAGATTAATTCAAATAATACTGCACCAAAAACAGGACCGAAAATTAATCCAATTATTCCGCCCATAAAAAATCCGACTATACCACCGATTACGGACCCAATCAATCCCCATCTTGTCGCCCCATATTTTTTTGCCCCGATAACACCTCCAAGGTAATCAAGGACAAGAGAAATGATTGTCAGGAGCGCAAAGATCAGGAGAAGAGACCATCCTATGCTCTCAAATCTATCACAAGCTGCATATATGAAAACACCCACCCATATCAGAGGTGTACTTGGAAGAATAGGAAACACTATTCCCGCAAGACCACTGAGCATGATCAGCAAAGAAACAATTAATATCATTATCTGGTATACGTCCATTACTATCTATATCGGCATCAAATCTCTGTCCGCCAGTCTCGCGCCTAATCGCCATGAAGTTGTTGTCTGTTTTCTCTCCCGCTTTATTAAATCGGTATACAGGTCAAGTGCGTTACTGCCTGATTTTATACCCTTGCTTATCGCTTCAGCAGCAAACAGACCGGACGCCAATGCGCAGGAAATTCCCTCACCAAACGCATTAAGAAATTCTGCCGCTTCACCTACCAGAAAACAAGGGAAAACAAGGAAAACAAGGAAAACAAGGGACAGACACTATTTATTGCCTCTTTGTTTCTTCGGTCTTCCTCTTGGTAATACATTTAATACCCGTCCTATTCTCCTGCCTAACTTCGCAACAAAATCTTTTGTTCCCAATGGCCGTCCCAACAACGTATGTTTTCTTATCTTTTCAACTTTCTCATCGTTTTCATCTGAATTAATGTACTCTTTCCACTCTTCCGCAGTTGTATCTATTAAGGATGTTATATTTTCTAAATTAATTACTCCATCTTCCTGTCCTACATGTACTCCCGCACTTGACCATTTCCATCGCCAGGGTTTTCTTACTATACCTGCACGCACCGGGTTCCTCTCTACATATCGTAACGCCGCCGCCAAATAGTCTTCATCCATGACGCACGAATAAAAACGTCCTTGCCATAAGTGGCCGGATGCATTCTTCTTTTTATTAAAATATTGCGAATACCGCATATGGGAAATGCTGAAAACCCTTGCCAGTGAATCTTCTTCTCGTGGGATGCCAATGAAATGAACATGGTTATCCATCAAACAATAGGCGAAAATCGATAACTTATATTTCTTACTGTAATAATCTATCCAGGAAAGATAACTTAATCGATCTTCGTCGTCTTCAAAGACGTCTTGTCGATAGTTTCCCCTTTGTGTGATATGATATGGTAAGTTTGGGACAACAATCCTTGCTGTGCGTGGCATTATAGAATATTAATAATGGTTAGGTAAAATGTCAAGTAAATTAGTGTCTGTCCCGCTTTAACGAAAAGTGAAGATTTCTGATGTTGAGATGAATATTTGCGAGGGACAGATCTAGTAATATATTTGTAGTGTTGGAGAAAAAAAAATGTGACTGTCAGATTTGATATTAAACTCTATGGCCAATAGTGTTTAATTGATCTGTAGCTGTATATCACAGATCTATCTTTATTTATGATGCTGTTTCTATTCTTCTGAGAATATCTTCAGACGCTAATCGAAATTCTTTAAGATTTTCCGGTATCTTACCGATTGTATCTTCAATTTTAAAAGGTTCTCCAATAACCACCTTTATCCAGTGTTTTCGTGTCAGCAAGTCAATTACCTTTCCTCCTATATTATTTATAGACCCGTCAAGGTTGGATCCTATTTTAAGAGGTACAATCAATTTATTACTTTTAGCTGCTACGTATGAAATTCCCCTGCGCGGCCTCATCTTTACGCCTCTGTTTATGGAACCTTCCGGGTATATGACAACTCTTCCTCCATTGGCTAATATATCTATTAACTGTCTGCAGGAAAAGTCCAAATCCTTCCCCTCGTTGGAACGAACTGCTCCGACAAAACGATAAAAGAATAATATGTCATACAAATAATCATAAGCCATGTAAAACAGTGGTAAATATTTAAGGCGAAATGGCATGCTCAAGGACACAGCCATTGGGTCAAGATATGAAATATGGTTTACTGCAAGAATAAATGAATCGCCTGCTTTTTTCAGTTTGTCAGTACCGCTTACCTTGAAATCAAAGAGAATTCTATAAAAAAGCATAAAGGGCAAATAGACTAACAGTTGAATAATTTTTATAAAGTTGATACGAATTCTCAATATTCAGGTACCGTCCTTAATATTTCCTTATGTTAATATTAAAGTACTTTGTAAAAAATATAATGCAAAAAAATAGAATTGTCAATAAGATTAACGCTCTTGAGTCTGTACGAGTGGCAATGATAAGTGATACAGCTATTTATCATGATCTGTTACCCCTTCCCTGTCCTCCCCTGCTGCCACTGTATTCGCCCTTGCTGACACCGTGCTCACCTCTGCCACAAATGAGTTGAATTTATCGGTGTATAGCTGAACTGTCCACACAAAAGAGGAATGACTCCACGTAAGCGTTGAAACAGAGAGTGGAGCACCGTTTACCGGGTGCATTTGCTCTGCAAGCACACCGGAAGGAAGAGCGTTTTTTGTACACCATTCAAGGTAAGGAATGGCCTCTCGAAGTTCATGAAGGTTTTCGGCGCGCACTATATAATACTCTGCTAACCAGAGTGTTGAGATAAACCAGGGATTGCCGGGAATATCCTCCGGGCTGTCATTCGGCCGATGGTAGACATCATCCTGATATCTGGCACAACCTTCAACAGAGGTCTTCAGCCATAATTGCTGATGTATTGCCTCCATTGTTTGGATCATCCGTGAGTCTCTGGGAGGCAATACTCCCAGGAAAGCGAGTGCAGATAAACTGACATCGATTACTTCGTCGAGTTCGTAGCCATATGATAAAAATCCTGACTGAAAAACAGCCTTACCTGGCGTTATACCCTTGTAGATTATCACCTCGATTTCTTTAATATATACATTCAACTCCATATCTACCACGTCATGGCAGCGCAGCTCCAGGCCCAGGGACTCGTTTCTCAGAAACACATCAGTAACAAGGGTGTTATTGTAATATTTTAGGCTTTTATCCCATTCCGGCCCTGTCCAGGAGCAACGTCCATCCACCCACACTCCGAACCGGAAAGGATCACCTTTTGAGTGATGCTCCTGTCCTATATAGGGGAAATACACGTCCCTGATCTGATAATCTGAGTCAAAATTAAGAAGAAGATTGCCGTTGCCTACCGGAATGTTTTTGGGCATAAGTTTATAAGGTGGCTATCGCACCATGGAGTAGAGGTTCAGTAAAATAGTCGTCTGTCAAACTGCTGCAGTTTTCTGATATTTTGTGGCTGTCGATTAACTGATGATATAATTCTGAATATTTATAGGCCATACTTGTTATGGAGAAATTATCATGTACATGATTCCTGCAGTCACCTGGATCAATAGTATTTACTCGACTGATTGCTTCAATCATTGCATCAATTGAGTCTACCACAATACCGGTTTTTCCGTCTACTACTATTTCAGGAACAGCTCCTCTCTTTAAGGCTATAACTGGTGTGCCGCATGCCATCGACTCGACAAGAACGAGCCCGAATGGTTCTCCCCATTGTATAGGGAATAAAGTAGCCCTTGCATGCCGGTACCAATGTTTTTTATGCTCGCTGCTGATCTCTCCAATATAGATAATCTGTTTATCACAATCCAATAACGGCTTTATTACCCTGGCATAATAGTCATTATCAACCGGATGTTTTCCTACTTCAGTGGAAAGGTCGATAGAATTATTCAGGCCTGCAAAAAACTCCCTGTCGGCGGGTTTATTCTGAACACAGCCGGCAATGATAAGCTTGGAACCTGTTTTTTTCGCAATTTCGATGGCCTTGTCCTGTCCCTTGTCATGGGTTATCCTTCCAATAGTAAATAAATAACTTCCTTTATCCGACTCATCCTTTACCGGGTATTCTTCAACGTCAATCCCGTGGTAAACAACATTGTCCACGTTCACCAGTTCACTATACTGCTTTTTTTGATATTCGCTTATCGCAGCACAATACACCAATGGGGATGCAAGAAGATGATTTGCCCAACGCTGGTAAGCGCCTCCAAGAGAGCTGTCTTCTGCGGATACGTGAAGGGTCATTACAATCGGTACATTCATTTTGAATACACTATCATACATGAACTCAACCGCCTTTGGATCATGGGCGTGTATAATGTCAATGTCACCCCTCCTTGCCCTGTACAGTGCCTTTGAAAGGTGTATATTCATGGCCTTATGCTTTTCAGTGGTGTTGTCGCTCCAATAATCACCAGCGCTCCTATCAACAGTCACGTGATGTTCCCCAAAAACCCTTGAGTCTCCTGAACAGGCAACGATCGACCTGTGACCTGAAGCATCGAGCCCTTTGTCTATGTTATAAATCACCGTTTCTATGGGACCATAACCAAGGTTCGGTCTGATCGGCTGGTTAAGTGTTGCCACATGAAGCACTGTCAAATTTTCTTGCTTTAAACTTATCATAATTATACATCCCTTCTCGTTACAGCATGTTATGTTTTAAAAGTTCTCGGATTACCTGGATATCTATTATTCTGTATCATTACCTTTTGATCCTCTTTATTCTCTACTTGCCATTTTTATTTGTATATTCATTAATATACTTTACGGCATCACCAACGGTTTTTATTCTCTCTGCATCTTCGTCCGGAATATTTACCCCAAATGCGTCCTCTAATTCCATAACAAGCTCTACTATATCAAGTGAGTCTGCTTCTAAGTCATTTACAAAAGATGTTTCAAGTGTAACCGGTTTCCCGTCTTTACTTAATTGTTTAATAACCATCTCTTTTAATCTTTCTTCTATTGACATGTTACTCCTTATTATGTTTTGTCTTGTGTGAAAGGACTAAACGAAAACCTTCATGCTGAAGCCAATCCATTGGTATGCGTCTACCCCGGACTGCAGTACGCACATCCATCGGCGTGTTGATCCAGGAACCACCACGGAGAACACGATAAAACCCCGTTAAAGGTCCATTTGGATTATCCTTATGGCCACTTTCATAATATTGCTCATCATAATT
This sequence comes from Candidatus Scalindua japonica, assembly GCF_002443295.1. NCBI lineage: Bacteria > Pseudomonadati > Planctomycetota > Candidatus Brocadiia > Candidatus Brocadiales > Candidatus Scalinduaceae > Candidatus Scalindua > Candidatus Scalindua japonica. Next base: position 56,034 of record NZ_BAOS01000022.1, read on the forward strand.
ATCAAATACCCACTCCCATACATTCCCACACATATCGTGTATGCCGAGCCCGTTAGGGTTTTTCTGTCCGACCGGGTGTGCCATTCTCTCTGAGTTATCTTCATACCATGCATAATCCTTAAGTTCAGCCTCATCACTCGTTCCTGCCCAACGTTCCTTTAGAAAAACTAAATACATAAGAGTAATCTTTATAATGGCTCATCAATAAGGCAACGAAACTGAAATTTCCTTCCAGATTCCAAGTTAAATGCTATGGCGGAATCACTATTCTTCAACTTTTACATAGGGTTCGCATCAGTATCCCATTTATTAAAATCACCAACGACACAAACTCTATTTGCGCCAGGGATAAGAACCTCTGATAACCTGAACATTGCTCTGTTTGTTTTTTTGATTACAGAAATATTTCTATTTACCTACCGTCTTCTACATTATCTAAAAATCCTTCCAGCCTTCTACTTCTGGTAGGATGTTGCAATTTCATCACCGCCTTTGCTTCAATTTGCCTTACTCTTTCTCGTGTTATCAGAAATCTTTTACCAACTTCTTCAAGCGTATATGTATAACCATCTCCAATGCCATAGCGAAGCTTAATTATTTCCCTTTCACGATAGGTAAGTGATTCCAGTACACTTTCTATCTTCTCTTTAAGCATTTCTTGAGCGGCAGCAAGAACAGGAGATTCTGCTTTATCATCTTCTATAAAATCGCCAAAAGCACTATCAGCGCTTTCTCCCACTGTTCTATCAAGAGAAATTTGATGTCTTGAAATTTTTAACACTCTTCTTGCCTCAGGCACAGAAATTTTTATTTCCTTTGCCATCTCTTCAATACTAGGTTCTCTACCGTTCTCTTGAAGTAATTTTTTTGAACCATTTCTCATTCTACTCATTGCATCAATCATATGTACCGGTATTCGGATAGTTCTTGCTTGATCAGCAATCGAGCGAGTTATGGCCTGCCTTATCCACCAAGTAGCGTAAGTACTGAATTTAAAACCTCTTCTATATTCATACTTATCAACTGCTCTCATTAATCCAGTATTTCCTTCCTGTATGAGATCCAGAAAACTTAGACCACGATTCCGGTATTTTTTCGCAATGCTTACTACCAATCTCAGATTTGCACTGGAAAGTTCTCTCTTTGCAACTTCATGCTCTTTAAAAACATTTCCAAAGGATTCTACTCGTTGGCTTAGCCTCTCAGGTGTTTCAAGCACCAAGTCTTCATATTCACTTAGCCTGGATTTCAAGTTTCGTAATTTATCATTCATCTTGTCACGTTTTTCACACAATAAAATTTGTTTCATTGTGCTATTCATTCCGGAAGAAATTTCCTGTAACTGCTCCATTATTGGCTGTAGTTTTTTAGTACGTATGCAAAGTTCTTCAATAATTGCAGAACCCTTTCTCTGACGGTTTCTAACGTTTTTAAGAAGCCTGTACCTGTCTTTTGCAGATGTTCTTTTGAGTTTTAATTGTCCGTAATCCTCCCTGTTTTTCTTTAAGAGAGTTCTCAGTGTTTTTGCACGTACCGGGAATTGCTTAATAAGTTTTTCCTTCTGATTATCAAATTCAATATTAATTGATAAAGTACGCTCAAAAGGCAGATTCCCATTAGTGATGTCCTCCAGTATCTTTAAACAAATCTCCTGTGAAAAGTCAGATTTAAGTATTCTTCTATGAAAGTTCTTTCTCGTCACCTCTATTTTTTTTGCTAATGCTATCTCTTCATCCCGTGATAATAGAGGTATGACTCCCATTTGTGCTAAATACATTCTTATAGGGTCTTCAATTTTTTCTGAAGCACTTGATGCGACACCTAATTTTGATTTTGCATCATCCTTTGATTCGTCATCATCATCTTCTGTATCTGTCGAATCACGGGTCTCGATTTCAGACTCTTCAATAAGATCTATACCCAGTTCATCCAGCATTATCAATGTTTCATCAATCCTTCCAGGCTGAATCAATGCGTCTTCCGGCAGGATCTTATTTAACTCTTCGTAAGTTACAAATCCTTTTTTCTTACCCTTTGTTACAAGTTCCTTAATTTTTTGACTTATTTTGTCCATTATCGAATCGAGTTGAATGAAATACAATGGTGGCGTTATCAATGACCTCGATACTACATTTTATATCTTAATACAGAAAATATAGTACGCAGGGTAGAAAGGTGTCCTACTCGAACACAATATTTAAACAGATCACAAGCAAATAGATGGGCAAAATATTCGTTCCTGATCTGTAAAAACCAATATAGACGAATATTGAGGCAAAGCATCCAACAGCAAACCTTTAGAGAGATTTCCTGGATACTATCTCGATGTTACAAACCTGATTATTAGACCGGTTGAGCAAAAACAAATAATAGAAGTGTTCATGTGAGGCCATATACACAGAACATAATCATTTGGACTTACTCCATTGTGTGTGTGTGTATACGTCTGCAAATAACTAACGGGTAGAATTGAAACCTTTTAGACCTGCAAAACTTCTTTTAGAGAAATTAGACTCCACTTAGTACGGAGTAGATAAACTGTAAATGTGACTTCTGGTAGGATCTAGTTTACTTTCACCTATACACTATAGACTAATAGTGAGAATTAACAAGGGTTAAAATAAATATACTTTACGAGGAGGATAACTTTCAAGTGTGAGTTTCACTTGAACGGCTTCGATAAAGGTGCATTGGTGGACGGTCATTACCATGTCAATAGGATTGAAATTCTTTTCGCACCTAAAATAACGGGCAAGATTTGTCTTTGGGTTGGTTGCAGTATGAAAGTCTCTGCACAGTGGGCAGAGGAAGCGTAGGTATCCCTCGCTCCGCTTGATGGGAGGCCCAGTTCCTTTGCCAATGAGCTGATCAATCGGGATACTGTTGCGCAGTACTCTTAGTTGTAGTGGAGAGTAGCATTTGGCCATGACTTATTTTTTTATGGTATAGACAATATTTTTTTACCATTTTGTTACCTCCTGGAAAAATTTAAAATTCTCTTGTCACTTTATATTCATAAACATTACGATTTCTTATCATCAAGCAAATGTCCGAAACGTTTTCCAAAGCGAACCAGGAATCCGACTGCACGTTGTAAATCACGGTTGCATATTGCTATTCCTACCCTCTCAGGTTGGTCATCTTTGCAATTTGTAAGAGCACATCCGTCCTGTCCTACCGTATAGACGGTTTTGGAGTTCAAGACTCCGGAATTCATGAGCGCTTTAAGCTCATCGGATTTTAGAAGTTCATTCAGCATTAATGCAGTATCTGAGGCTTGTTTTATTAACGATTCAATACCAACCCCACACTGAGCTGCATTGTTGGACGAAGCCGCTATCGCGGAGAACAAAATCGGAAATTTATTATATAATGTAACCTCACACCCTCAACGGGAGGGTGAATCTATTAACAAATAGGAGGTTACAGGTCTATGAAAACATTATCTCAATCCGATTTCAACAAAAATTACCAAACGCATCTAAAGCACCTACGCTTGAAAGGACTCCGGCCAAAAACAATCGAGGCTTATTCACGTGCCATCCGACGGATCGGTGATTATTTTGACAATCAGATACACGATCTATCTGAACAGCAACTACTTGACTATTTTTCCAATCTCCTCAATACCCATTCATGGAGCGCAGTCAAATTAGACCTCTACGGACTAAAGTTTTTCTACACTCATGTGCTTCATAAGCGTTGGGAGCAAGTAAATCTTATTAAACCACCCAAAACGCAACGTTTGCCCGATATTGTCACCATTAATGAAGCCCACCAACTTTTCCAGGTGACGAGAAAACTCAGTTACCGGGCCTTCTACTTTGTTCTTTACAGTCTTGGTCTCCGCCTGGGTGAAGGACTACGTCTTGAGGTTAGCGATGTCGATTCTCAGCGAATGCGGGTGCATATCCGCGATAGCAAAGGCAATAAAGACCGTTTCGTACCCCTGCCAAAGGTAACCCTGAATCTCTTACGCCGTTTTTGGCTTGTTCATCGCAATCCTGTCTTTCTATTTCCAGGCCGTCATGGTGGCTTGAAATCAGCCCACCTGGCAAAAACACCTCTGAATAGAAATGGCGTTCAGGCCACTCTGCGTAAGGTAGCCCGGGAGTGTGGAATTAAAAAAAAATTACACCACACAGTCTGCGACACAGCTACGCAACCCATCTGATTGAGGCGGGTGTTGATCTGCTTGAAGTACAAAAAATCCTCGGCCACCACAGTATTTTAACCACTGCCAAATATACCCACCTGACCTCTCATACAAATCGTAATGCCTTGCAATTAATTAATGATTTGATGAATGGTTTTTCCATAGAATGGGGGAATGTTATATGATATCTCTCTCCTCTATAATTGAGACCTTCATTGCTGACTTTATCACTCTTTATCATGGTTCGATCCTGCCAAGTCAATTCAAAGCCCTGGCAGCCATGAAGGATTGTCGCACTACGCAAAGCCGCGTCATGCTGGTCCAATGTAATGACTGTGAAAAACAGGTTTTTGTACCGCACTCCTGCGGTAACCGCAATTGTCCTCATTGTCAGAGTCATGAGTGTCAGCAGTGGTTGGAGCGTCAACTGAAAAAAGAAGTGCCTGCTGACTATTTTATGCTCACCTTTACTATACCCAAAGAGCTTCGATCATTAGCATGGCAGCATCAACGCTTGCTTTACTCGATAATGATACAGTGTTGTTGGGAAACCGTAAAAACCTTTGTCCAAAATGACAGCGTATTACAAGGAAACGCTGGAGCCATCACTGTTTTGCACACCCACTCTCGCTCTCTCGATTACCACCCGCATATCCATCTGGTAATGCCAGCCGGGGCCATCAATCAGAAGAAAAAGCTTTGGAGCTTCAAAAAAAGCGAAGGAAAGACGCGGTACCTTTTCAATCACAAAGCGCTGGCTAAAGTGTTTCGAGCAAAAATGCTCGATGCCGTGAACAAAGCGGCTCTTACGCTTCCAGTTAATTATCCCAAAACATGGGTCGTCGATTGCAAATTTGTCGGCAACGGTGAAAAGGCACTGGTCTATCTTGGTCGTTATCTCTACAAAGGGGTCATTCAAGAGAAAGATATTATTACGTGCAAAGATGGTCAGGTGACCTTTCGTTACCAGGATAGTAAGAGCAAAAAAATGCTCACAAGAACACTTCCCGGCCCGCAGTTTCTCAGGTTGATTCTCCAGCATGTTCTACCCAAAGGTTTCAGGCGAACACGGAACTTTGGTTTCCTCCACCCTAATAGCAAACGCTTGATTGCATTGCTTCAGTACCTTACCGGTATCAACCCGAATAAGTCGTCAGCCTGGTTCAGAGAGCGTCCAAAGCTTACGTGCAAATGCTGTGGAGGAATAATGAAGATCATAAAAACGATGATACCTCCATCACACAAATCCAGGTCTTTCCCCTACAAGTTAACAAAAGAGGAGGCTGTTCTGGTTATGTAATCGAATCCGCTATGCATCTAAGATTTGCAAAAACGGCATTATCGGGTCGAGATGGCCCCCGTTTGCCCAAATTTGAGGTAAAATGGCCGAAAAACCATGTTCTGTAGCTCCTAAAGCATGACGACAGCAATTGAAAAATCCACTTCTTTGGCTTCATAGCTTCTGCGGTAAAAAAGAGAAGCAATCTTCATAAGATATTTTCTTATACAATGTTTAGCACCCAAACAACGGGCTTGTCCAACAAACGGTTCAGATTGTGGTTCGTCCCTCACACAATCTAACCTTATTCGTTATACATGTCATCAAATGAATCTACAATTATCGCCAAAGTATTTGGCAAACTATCCAGGCTTTTTAAAAGCGGCTCCAGGCTCTCCATTTTTTTGAGTAAAAGAGAAAGAGCTTTTATCGCTTTCGGTTCTGTAAGCTGTACTAACAATTTTACTCCGTTCTTGAGGCGATCATCCATGTCAATCCCGGAAGAAACAGCATTGGCATAAAACTCATCTACCGCATCAGTCGTTATTGACATTGCTGCAGATAGCTGGCTGCTATATTACCCCGATAACCTACACAACAGGTTACAATAATTTCTTCGTTTACCTTCAGTGACACACCTTTTAGAAGCATTTCCGTCAGTACCAAATGATCGGCCACTTCTATATGGCCTGTGTTCCATTCTGTTTCTGTCCTTATATCTACGACATGTTGGAATCCGTTCTTTTCAAGTTTGTTCTTAAGATCATGAACAGAAACCTGAGGCAAACTAGCTATCTTAAATCCTTCTTCCTGCCATGCCGGTATACCTCCCTGCAAATAACCAAGAATTTTATCGTAACCGATTCTGCAAAGCATTGTGCACATTCCCCAATACTGTGTCTCACCATCAACTACAAGAAGGATGTTTGAATCAGGTTCTACCGCCATTCCGACATAGTTGGCCATCTGATCTCCAAAGCCAATGTTGAAACTATCTGGAATATGGACTCCGCCAAAAGCAGCAGCATCCCTTGTATCGATAATGATAGCGTCTTGCATTGCTTTTTGAAACTGTGAAGGAGGCATTGCACGAACCATTAGAGAACTTTCCAGAGACGGAACTCCCCGGGTATTCATTGCAATAATATGTGTTATCTTCATTCCCTCATTCTTTGCAATAACAAGATAGGCCATTTATAGTCGATCCATTAAACTTATTTACGCTTCTTTAATTGAAAATCGACAACTTCTGTTTTTTCTGCTTCTACTGTTACTTCTTTTGATACTGTCATTAACGATTCGTGCCAGGCATTTAGTTTGTACGTTCCGGGCGGAACATTTTCAATTGTAAAGGCCCCGTCCTTACCCGTTACAGAAAAATAAGGATTGTCGAGTACAACCACAAATGCAGACATCTCGGCATGGACGTTACATAAAAGAGGTATTTCACAAGCTTCGTTAAACTCTTCTGTCTTTACAACGCCAACGCCATACGTGCCGAGATTAAACGGCTGGCAGCAATCAGGTGGAGCGAAGACGTTGTGTAGAACACTATCGCTGTTTAGAAAATCAATCTTCGTTCCCTTTTGTACAGCTAAAACGTGTGGGACAAAAGTAAGGTTGAATTGATCAATTTTTCCATGTTCCTCTGGGGCGGGATAGTTATCGTTTCCTGCTTTTTCTATGAAGACAACTACGTTTTCCGGGTATCTGGCTCTTTTACATTCCACATTTCCAGTAATAGTTCCACCTTTCTCGACCTTAACATCGATCTTTATCTCCCGTTTTAATTCCACTATGGCCTTTTCTAGTTCCTCCCGCATTTTAGGGTTCTGCATCCTACAACCCGGGTTTCCACATCTCCATCCACCGCTATCGTTCCACATCCTTCCCTGTCTTTTGGGAGATTGATTGCCAAAGAGTCGCCTCCAACCACGCCAAGCGGGAAACCCGTCCGCATCTCTCAGTACTAATATATCGTCTCCTTTTTTTACTTCATAAGCAGTTATGACTGGCTTGCCCTCATAAAAAGACTTTGAACCAGTAATTTCAATCTTATCCTTCTCCTCAATCTTAATATCCTGGTTTTCAATGTACCATTCCGGTCCTAAGTGAACGGTTGCGGTTTCCTCGTCGGCCATCACTTTTAGATGGATTCCGGAAAACCCTTCATTTCCTCGAATAATCTTTTCTATGCTGACAACCTCTCCACTGATTTTTTCTTCTGTTTCCGAGTTATACATCCTGTAACACTGGTTCCCCCTTCCACATCCTCCTCTCATGCCCATTCCTCGTTTTGCAAAAGAGTCAATTGTGAAAAAAACATTTGAAACTACTACCATAGTCATTAACATTATCAAAACTTTCATGGTTTGTTCCTCCTTTCTTACTAACCAAACTCTGTTAAAAAACAGTTTGTATAATAACTTTCTCTCTTCTCCTACTGTAATTATAGAGCAAGCTGAAGAATAAGAAAATTGGACAAAGGTGGCATTTTACAATGTCTTTTGATTCCTTTTGGATGCAACTTTAGTTTCATGCTTAATGCGATGAGGGAGAATCAATCAATTCATAGAAAAATATCTCCTCATGAATAGAAAAAGAAAGAACTTTTTTAGTGGTTTTTTTGTTGTCAATACCGGGTTTCTTATCAAAAGAAGTTAGTTTTACAAAGGTGTATACCAAATACGTAAGGCATAAACAGAAGAAGGGAGGTAAATAATTTTTCTCTTTAAATGAGTAAACTATATATAAGGAATGGAGGGCCGAATCATGGCAGGCGATTTAAAAATAAAAGAAGAAGCTTGTCCGGGTAATATCTATACGTCCAAGAGAGACTTCTTTACATTGGCGGGATGGGCGGTGTTATTAACAACAGTTGCTATTTACACATCTAAATTATTAGGACCAAAAGCTATAGGAGGATTTTTCTTTCCTAGAGTTCTTTTTGAGCCTTCTCCTGTTTTTCCTGTGGGTTATCCGGCTGATTTTGCCCCCGGTACGGTTACCGTGTTAAAATCGAGAAAAATTTTTATTGTTCGAGAAGGTAACAGTTTCAAGGCTATATCGGTCATCTGTCAGCACCTTGGCTGTGCTGTACATTGGACGAAGGAGAAAAATATATTTGAGTGTCCATGTCATGGAAGCAAATACTATAAAAACGGAGTGAATTTTGCTGGTCCGGCACCAAGGCCATTGAATCATTTTCAGGTTTCTCTCTCAGATGATGGAAAGATGGTTGTTAATACGGAACAAAGAGTACCGATAGAGACTAAACTGGTTGTGTGATTATCTTGAATTTAAATAGGTGTTTTTATCAAATGGCGTGTACGCTTTAAATCTAATGAGAATTACTAAAGGGTACGGGAGGAGGTTGTGTATACAATAATATAAATGGGTTCAAGATTATGGCCTTGTTGTCTATCTAGACCTCAAATCCTTCCTGCACCTTTGGTTCATGAGAAACACACTTGAGTTTAAGGCGTAGAGGGCAAGCTGGAGTCTGTCAGAGACACCTGTCTTCTTGTATATCCTGCTCAGATGTGATTTGACCGCCTGTTCACTGATATTCAGTGCTTTCTTTATCTCCTTGTTCGACGATCCATTACAGACCATTGTGACTACCTCTATTTCCCTATCTGTCAGAGAGGTTTCCTTGCCGCAGTTTTTTGTTTTCACACCGGGAATAATTTCAAGTAATTGCTTGTTTTCAAACCACAGCTCACCCGCGAGAACACACTCTATGGCCTTTATTAACTGAGGTGGATCGGTGTCCGGAGAAAGAATACCGGCAAGCCCACGAGAAATGAAACTTATCAGACATTCATTTTCTATTTTCGGAAGACATCCGGTTCCAAGGAGAAGGATTCGTACTTTATGATTATCGGAAATGTCATCAAAAATAATTCCGGCAAGCGTATTAAAATCAGTGATCAGGAGATCATTTTCCTCTTTAATAATTTCCCTGGGGTTTGTGCTGACGGTAATGGTAATATCAGCATCAAGATTACACTCCTCCCGTAATATCCTTTTAAGGCCTTCCCCTAATAGATAGTTGCAGCACCCAATGGTTATTTTTATTGGCATAAATATATTTTATGTAAATGATCGCGAAAATCCAAGTTTATTTAATTCTACGGACATCTCTTGTGCAAACTAACATGTAGATATAGGAATGAAATGCTCTTTTTTTGTCGCATATTTACAGGCCGGTACCACGCGGAATATGAAAGACGAGAAGCAGTCTGGTATGATAAATATGAAAGTCATTTTCCTGAATTTACTTTAATCCGTATGTCTTGTTGGATTTCATTTAACTGAGAACATATTTATCTCCACGAGACGGCCGTTCAGTAATGAAACCTAGTTTTTGTGTTACAACGTCTGCAAATATCTTTGATACTTCCTCTTCTCCGTGTGTAATAAATACTTTACGGGGTGGATTGTCCTGAAATGAGGATATCCATTGTAATAATTCATCTTTATCTGCGTGAGCGGAAAACCCATCGATTCTAATTACTTTAGCCTTTACCGGAAAATGTTCACCTTGTATCCGCACCGTTTTCGCACCATCTACAATTTGCCGGCCAAGTGTCCCTATCGCCTGATAACCAACAAAAAGAATAGTACATTCTGGCCTGACGATGTTGTTAACGAGATGATGTTTTACGCGTCCGCCATTACACATGCCGGACCCGGCAATGATAACTACCGAGCCTCTAATATAGTTTATTGCTTTTGACTCATCGACCGTCCTGCACAATTGCAATCCCGGGAGGTCACATGGATGATTGCCACTACGAAGTAACTCCGCAGCCTCTTCATCAAACAAATCCGTATGATGACGAAAAACATCAGTAACTCTAATTGCCATTGGGCTATCAAGAAAGATCATAAAGTGTGGAATCCGATCCTGACGTAGCAGTTCATTTAAGCGGTAAAGTACTTCCTGTGATCTTTCTATTGCGAAGCTTGGGATAATAATGTTTCCACCTTTATCAAAAGTGTTGTTGATAATGTCGCCCAGGGTTTGCTGAATTTTTGCCGCGGAAGAAGGAGTCCCTTTGTTGCCATAAGTTGATTCCATCACAACATAGTCAGCTTGATTAAATAACGTTGGATCTTGAAGAATTGGCGTATCTTTTTTGCCTATATCACCGGAAAATATGAGAATCCTTTCCTCTCCATTGCTTTTCACAAACAGCTTAATAGTTGCCGAGCCGAGTATGTGTCCTGCATCATAAAACACTACACTGATACCGTTGCCCAGATCAATTTTCTGTTGATATTCAATCGACGAGAAGAGAGGGAATGCAGCCTCTGCATCTTCCTTCGTATACAGAGGGGTTTCCGGATAATTTCCTTTTTTACCTTCACGTTGATGCCTCTTCAGTTTAAATGCAGCGTCCTCTTCTTGTATTTTAGCTGAATCAAGAAGGACAATCTTCGCAATTTCTGTTGTTGCCGGTGTACAATAAATTCTATCTTTGAAACCCTCCTTAACTAATTTTGGTATCAGGCCACAATGATCCAGATGGGCATGAGTTAACAATACTATGTCTATCTTATCAGGTGATATATGAAACGGTTCCCAGTTCAAATTTTTTAAACCGCGTTCCTGGTATAATCCGCAATCAACAAGCAAGCGGATACCATTAACTTCAACAAGGTACTTTGAGCCAGTCACATTACGAGCGGCCCCTAAAAAAGTTATATTTATTTCCATAATTCTGTTTTTACGCCGAAGCAGCTAATTCAAGTTTTTTTCAGGACTACTTTATTATCTTATATACCCATGCCGCCATACTTCCTTCCATAAACTTTGCATCTTGAAACCCTGCATTTTTTAAGATACGGTGAGCATTAGAAGCCCTCAATCCTACGCCGCAATATGTGACAATCTCCTTTGATTTGTCTAACTGATCCATTTTTGACGAAAGATCATTTAATGGTATGTGAATGCAGCCTTCTATGTAACCACTGTTATATTCCGGTTTTGTACGAACATCGAGCAAGATGAAATCGTCCTTCCTGTCTATCTTGTCTTTGACCTCCATCGCAGATATACTGTTTATTTTCCCCTTCAATTTATTGTGTAGGACGTTTGCGGCAGTAATAACTGGATCCATCGGAGACGAATAGGGTGGCGCATAGGATAAATCATATTTTGATAATTGCTCGACAGTTGCTCTTCCTGTCATAGCAGAAGCAACAACATCAATCCTCTTATCAACTACACCATCTCCAACAATCTCAGCACCAAGTAAAAGTCCATTCCTTTTTTCAGTTATCAACTTTACAATAATCCTCTTCGAGCCAGGATAATAATGAGCCTTATCATTAGAAGGAACGATTATAGACTCTGTATCAAAACCATTTTTAATAGCTTCTTTCTCCGATAGTCCGGTTTTTGCAACAGACCAATCAAACACCTTAACGACAAATGTCCCCAGGATTCCCGGAAAAGTATCATTCCCACCGGTAATATTAATCCCTGCAACACGACCATGTTTATTGGACGTTGTAGCCAGTGGGATCCAGGCTGGTTTGCCGGTAATAAGGTGCATTGTTTCCACACAATCACCAACGGCGTAGATATCAGGAATATTTGTTTCCAGTTTTTTGTTTACTTGGATAGCGCCCGTTTGACCAATCTCAATCCCAGCTCTCTTTGCCAGTTGAATGTTCGGTCTTATGCTAGTTGCCAGCAAGACAAATTCTGCGGGGACAGTCTGCTTTTTTGTAATCACGTTTGCTACATTACCTTCTGCATCTGCCTTAAATTCCCTCACCTCGTCTTCTTCAAGAATCTGAACTCCTTTTGTCTTTATATAATTCTGAACTAAAAGTGCAATATCCTTATCAAAATTAGAGAGAATCTGGCCACGGCGTATAATCAGTCGGGTATTGATTCCATGGGTAATCAAACTTTCTGCCATCTCCAAGGCAATAAACCCACCACCTACAATCAAAGCATCTTTTACCTTCTTTTGCCGGATCAGTGATTTGATCTGCATTGCACTTGGGATATTGTGTAACGTAAGAATATTTCCGTATCCAACGCCTTCAAAATCTGGAAGGTTCGGGATTGAACCAACAGCCAGAACAAGCCGGTCATAATCCAGGGTAAGAGATTCGTTTGTTTTGAGATTGGTGATTTCTACCCTCTTCGTCTCTGGATCGATTGACTCGGCACGGTGTTCCGTCAGAACATCAACATTCAACATCTTTCTGAAATAGTCAGGTTCTCTGATAATAAGGGAATGACTGTTTTTGATCATATCTGAAATAAAATAAGGTGTCCCGCAAGATGCATACGAGATTTCAGCTTCTTCTGTAATAAGTGTTATCTCTGCATCAGGGTTTTCCCTTTTTGCCTTTGCCGCAGTTTTGGTTCCTGACGCCACAGCGCCAATTATTACTATACGTTTTGGTTTCATCTTTTTCTTCCCTCTCAGTCCCTCATTAAGAGCTATGGTTCGATATTACAGTGTAGAAAATGCAGCTGAAGACGTTATCCTATATGGGTATAGTACATAATGCTTCACCGTTAAACAAATATTATTTGCACAAACTTAATTGGGCCGGATATGCGGTTGAAAAGTCAGAAAGCAGGGGTTTGGTCACTTGAGAGGCAGGTAAGGTTTGCCGCCGGCTTACTGGTCTTTCTCGGAGTCATCTTATCGGTTGTTTTAAACCTAATGTTTTTAACATTACCAGGTATAGTTGGAACCGATCTTATTTTTGCAGCAGTAACGGATACATGTGGCATGGCAATGGTCTTAGCCAGGATGCCTTGAAATCAAAAATGTTAAACAAGAATAAAAGAGAATTTAAGATGTTTTGTTTTATTCATAATAATTATAACCACAAATCAATGTTTGACGTCAAAAACCGAAACTTACCGTTTCTCTGGCTATCGTCCGAACGGTCAATTGACGGGTTGGAATTTGACCAACTGACATATGTACGCCTCATGGCGTACAAGATTAGCACTAAAAGAGAAAAGCAGATAGATTACTCACGCGAAAACGCCGAGTAGGCAAGGGAAAACTAGAATATAGGTGAAAAGTCGAAAGACATTGCACGCGGATATACGCAGATCCTGTTAACCATGTCTAAAGAACAACAAATGCACAAATTGAGAATTATGATTTACGAATGACAAATAACAAATGACGAAATTAGATGCCGGTGGATTATTAAATATTTATAAAACTGCTAATTTTTATTATTGACATTACTATGTGTTATCGTATATTTACGATACAGGATAACCTTTTAGAATCTCTATAAAATTATGTAACCTTATCAAAAATTATCATAATCTGAAGGTTAAGCCAAAATGAAAGTTATTATCTACCATTTTGCGCAAGCAAAACAAAGAAGTGAGTGAGCGAATGAAAGGAGCTACGTTCTGGCTACATCAAAATTCAGTGAATTTAATATCAAAGAACAAAAAATTGCAGAGCTCTGCAAAGCACTGGCCCATCCGGCTCGGTTAGCCATTATCAATTTTTTGATCAAGAAAAAAGAGTGTATATGCAGCGACGTTGTAAATGAACTCCCCCTGTCACAATCTACGGTATCCCAACACTTGAAAGAACTGAAAAATGCAGGACTGATAAAAGGAGACATAGATGGTCCCAGGGTCTGTTACTGTATTGATTTAAAAAGATGGCAAGAGGCAAAGGAAATTATCAATTTGTTTTTGTCGCAAGAGATAACACAACCAAATAAACCTTGCTAAATGAGATGGATAATTTAAGAGAAAAGCTTAAAGAAGAAGCACTGAGATTGCGTGAAGACTTAGAGTATATTTATAAGACTCACTGCGTTGCGGCTGAAAGGCAAAAAAGCATAAACCACAGTTTAGGTATCACTTCAATCATCTTCTCTGCAATAGCGGGAAGTCTTGCCCTGGGCAAATTAGTTCGATACTTTGACGTATTTGCAGGTATATCAGGATTTACAGCCGCAACACTTACTGTGCTTCTCATCTTTTTAAAACCCATGGAAAAGCATGAAAGATATTTAAGATTAGGGAAAGAATACTTTGCCTTAAGAGAAGACACAAGACGGTTTTGTGAAATTGAGCTTTGTACTGACAAACCGGAAAGTGAATTAAAAACAGAACTTGAAATACTAATTTCAAAAAAGAGGGAGCTTGATTTAATAAGCCCTCTGCTTGCGATCCGTGCATTTATAAAAGCAAAGAAAAAAGTTGAGTTAGAAAAAGCAAAACACGGAATAAGAGTTAAAGAGGCCAAAGGGAAAAAGTTATCTGTATTTGAGAAATACCTGACATTCTGGGTCCTGGTTTGCATCGGAGCAGGAATTTGCCTGGGCAAGATGGCTCCTAACGTTGCCGTAAAACTGGATTCACTTTCAATATATCAGGTATCTATTCCCATTGCTGTATGCCTCTTTTTTATGATGTATCCAATCATGGTAAAGATAGATTTTGCAAAGGTATTAAGCGCAGCAAAAACACCTAAGCCTGTGGCTATAACGCTGATTATCAATTGGGCTATAAAGCCTTTTACCATGTTTCTGATTGCCTGGTTTTTCCTGGGTTACGTGTTTAAGGATTTCCTGCCTGGGACTGAGATCCTCAAAAACGGCCAGGAAGTTGAATTATGGAGAAGTTACATTGCAGGGTCAATTCTTCTGGGAATTGCACCCTGTACGGCAATGGTATTGATGTGGAGTTATCTGGCAAAAGGAAATGATGGACTTACCCTGGTAATGGTTGCCATTAATTCGTTGACTATGCTGGTCCTCTATGCGCCACTTGGAGGTTTCCTGTTAGGGGTGAATGCAATGCCTATACCATGGCAGACAATACTGTTTTCTGTGGCAATTTACGTAGCTCTGCCCCTTGTTACTGGCTATTTCACCAGGAAGTGGGTAATCAAATATAAAGGTCTGGAGTGGTTCAATGAGAAATTCCTGCACTGGCTTACACCCGTAAGCATATTTGCTTTGCTTGCCACATTAGTGCTTTTGTTTTCCTTTAAAGGTGAAATTATCATGAAGAATCCATTAACGATCTTATGGATTTCAATACCACTTTTTATTCAAACAATATTTATTTTTGGTTTAGGATACTTTGTTTTGTCAAGGTTCTTAAAACTATCATATCATGATGCCGCTCCTTCCGCTATGATTGGCGCTTCTAATCACTTCGAGGTGGCGATTGCAACTGCAACAATGTTGTTTGGATTATCCTCTGGTGCTGCATTAGCTACGGTCGTTGGTGTTTTGATTGAGGTTCCCGTAATGCTTATGCTTGTCTCAATCTGCAAAAAAACATGCTTTTTGTTTAAAGAATGTAGTCTGGAACTGCCACAGTGTAAAACTACCCAACTGATACAAAGTTACGAGAGTGCTGAGATATAGTGAAATACAATTATTACCTATTCAAAAGGATGCTTTCATGAGTAGAGAATGGAAGATACCTGGCGCATTAGTGGCCATCTTTGTTGTGGCTTATACTCTGCCTTTAGGGAATCCAAAGATTCAGGAGGCGTTTCGGTTACTACAGTGGTACGCGCGCAACCACACCTTAGCTTGCGTTGTGCCCGTTCTATTTATTGCAGGGGCCGTTATCACATTTCTATCACAGAACACGGTAATGCGTTATCTGAGGCCCAAATCTAATCCGGTTATTGCTTATGCCGTGGCATCTGTTTCAGGCTGTATCCTGGCCGTTTGCTCGTGCAGCGTGCTGCCTATTTTTGCCGGTATCTATAAACTAGGCGCTGGTATCGTCAAAAATATTAACCGTAGAAAATAGAATTATCTAAGGTATTGTCAAAATGAATCATGTTTACGGCCCGGTGCCTTCAAGAAGATTAGGTTTGTCTTTGGGTGTGGATATAGTCCCCTATAAAATTCGTTACTATCTTGTTAGGCAAATATCATGGGTAGGAAGACTTTAATAGCAAACATTATTGAGAGACTGGCGTGGCCCATATTTTCCATTTGACCCAGAATTTTCGATGAATTTCCGAATTTTCCTATTGGACATGAAAATAGTTCGTATAAACTTGATAGTTATCGTATTTTTCACATGTTGCCTACGTGAATTAGAAAGCGCCGGGCATGGTCATAGTATACACACATCTGCTGACAGTATTCGACAGCGAACAACTGAAAACTTTGATGTAGTTAATTTATTCAAACCCATACATCCAAAAACACCTGATTCTCCTGGATTTGATATATACATGACCCCTTTGATCATTCAGGAAATACCACCTGGTGGAGCAGGAGATATGACTGACCGGTTTGGTCTTGTTACTGCGGATTCTTCTGGACACCTTCATATTGATTTGACGCACCCTGTTGTTTATTATTCTCAGTCTTACGTTGAGTTGGGTGGAAGCGTATATCAACAGATTTCTTACCTTTGGTGTTATGATATGGGCAACACAGAATGCTTAGCGAAGAATATGGGAATTGCCGTTCAAGGAATTCGTATGACGATGTATGGCGACGGATTCCCAGCGATAATTGAAGTCCTTGATGATACGAGCAATCACCGTATCCTTTATGTTTCTACGACTCTAGAAGAGACTGCAGTGAATGTATTTGGCAAACCCCTGCCGGGCAGAAAATATTCCATTGAATGTAATCAAGAGGACTTGCCGGATGTTGTTGTTGCTCGGGTTGTAAATAATGGACCAGAACCTTCCGGGCCGTTTGTATATATTAAATCCTGTAGCCATGATATCACTACTCTACTTTGTCGCTGCGAAAACTCCCAATTCAGGGATATACAAGAAGATGTACTCTACGAGCTTTTACCGATCGAGGAACTCTCTTTTGTTGGAATTAATGATACGTCCTGGTCAAGGGAAATCCTAAACAACAAGTATCCACGGTCGAAGGAGGAAAAGAACCAATTGTTGAGGACCCTGCGGTTACCACCGGAGTTTTGATCTAGCAGAACGGCAACCATTAAAAGCCTGACAGTTCATTGACCACGGCATCAGGATTCTGCCAAAGTTCTCTGTCTTTTCTATCAAGAAATTCAATATACTTCTGTTCGTCTTTAAATGGTTTTAAATCGTGAAGATTAATTCCCTGCTTTCGTAGAGGGCATTCGATAGACGGCAATTGGGAAGCATGGCCAATTTCTTCTTTTTCCATGTACTTTGCTTTGCATTCCTTACTATCTAAAAAAGTTGATAATAGAAAGACCGTGATTAATGTAATAATTGTAATTTGAACATTTTCTCTTTTTCTGAAAGTCGGGTTAAACCAGTATCATTGTCATCGTAAGAAATGATATTTTGTCAAGAGCTGTTCCCACAACATGCATAACTCCCCATTAGCATGCGGTCAGAGAATGTGTAAGGCGCTTGTTAATCAGGTACGACGGTAAGCCATTGCTCTCTTGACGCGATTGCATGCCATTTTTACGGCAGCCTCTCTGGGCAGCAAATTTTCCTTCTTTGATCTTTCCAATATCTCAACCGTATTGGTACGGATCTTTTCTTCAATCGTCTCCATAACCTGACTTTCAGACCCTCCGCGAAATTCTACGGCGGCACAAATAACACCACCAGCGTTGGCAATAAAGTCAGGGATATTCAGAATTCCCCTTTTATGCATCAGTTGTTCAGCCGTTTCTGTGGCGGGTATGTTGGCTCCATGTATAACCAGCCTTGCCTTGAGTTGATCTACATTGTTTTCTGTCAGCACATCTGGTCGCGCTGCCGGAATCCAGATATCACATTTTATACCAACAAGTTCATCACGGCTTATTGCCTGGCCACCGGAAAAAGTGTGCACCGGAGAGCCTTCCTTCTTGTGCTTAATCAGTGCGTCTACGTCCAGGCCGTTTTGGTTCTGAATAGCACCTTGGCTATCGGAGACAGCGACCAGCATTGCACCTCGTTTGCCAAGAAAGTTAGCGGCATGCCTACCTACTGCGCCAAACCCCTGTATGGCAAGATGACTTTCTTTGAGAGGAATCCCTGCTTCTGTAGCCGCTACTTCAGCAGCTACTGCTACTCCAAAACCAGTAGCTCCTATCTCGTCTAGCGGAATACCGCCCAGTACTCTTGGAAGACCTGCCGCTCTACCAATTTCATCATCAACCCAAGCCATGCACTCTTCATTTGTTCCCATATCAGGCCCGGGGATGTATTCTGTAACCGATCTGATCATACGGGCAAAAGTGCGCATTAATTTTTCCTTTTGTTCATAACTGCAAGCAGGATCAGCAATGATCCCTGCTTTAGCTCCTCCATGTGGAAGTCCTGCCGCGGCATTCTTTAGTGTCATGGCACGAGAAAGTCTGTATATCTCGTCTATCGTTAAATCAGGTGCCATTCGCACGCCTCCAATTGCCGGTCCGCAGGCGACGTTGTCAACAACTACGATGGCTTCCAGAGCTATACGTGGCTGGCGTAACAACAATATTTTTTCTGGCCCAAGTTCATCACCGATATTGTGTATTTTAATTTTCATCTCTTATCAGAACAGCTTTATATGTTTTGGTTTCTTCTGCTTCTTCATAAGCGTGTGATACACAACATACGCTGTAGAAATATCCTGGACGGCTAAACCGGTTGAATCAAATAAAGTGATTTCATCGTCTGCTGTTCTCCCTTTTTTCTTACCGACAACAATTTCTCCAAGTTCCGCGTGAATATCTTTCTTCTTTAGTTTGCCTCTGGAAATCGGGACATTGATTTCTCCGGAGTGTGAGGCCTGTTGCCATTCGTCTAACACAATCTTGCAAGATTTAGTTAGAGTCGTTTCCAATTCCTGCTTTCCTGCGGCATCAGCGCCAATACCATTAATGTGTGTACCGGGACCGATCCATGATTTCTTGATAATTGGCTTTCTGGCAGGTGTGGTTGTAGTAATAATATCCGCACCACGACAAGCTTTTTTGCCGTCAGGTTCCGGAAGGAAAGTGACTTTAGGATATTCCTTAGACATCTCCCTGCAGAATTTAATCATGGACTTTTCAGAACGTGCGTGTACACGAACTTCTTTGAGTTTTCTTGTAAGCATTATATGATGTAATTGAGTGTAGGCTTGCGCACCTGCACCAATCAAAGCCATAACTTTGCTGTTTTTTCTAGATAAGTACTTCGTTGCCACACCACCTGCTGCACCGGTACGCATATTTGTAATATGCGTACCATCCAATACGGCAATATTAATCCCGTTCTTCGGGTCTGTCAGGAGAATAGTTGCCATAACGGTTGGCAGGCCGTATTTTTTATGATTATCAGGATGGACTGTAACCGATTTTATTCCGGCAACATTCATACCCCGATCATTAATGTAAGCGGGCATAGATCGTAAATCACCAAATTTGAAAGTCAAGTATGACTTTGGCGGTTGACAAGCTTTGTGCCGACCAAAAGCTTTGAATGCCGCCTCAACTGTTTTCAGAGAAAGTGGATATGTCAGCACAGATTGTACATCTTTTGCTGTAATTAATAATGTCATATGAAATTGGATGATAAGTAACTGTTTTTTATCAATATGTGTATTAGAACAAAATACCACAAGAATTCAACAATTTTTCAGGTTTTTCGTAATGAATACGGTAATATTGCTCTGTGTCATCATTCAGAAAATTGGCATATCGTCATTTTGGACAAATGCACTTCGTTCAGTGTATACTCCTTGAAGAATCTAATATTTACAATATGTTACCCGTCCTCGGTTACACAGAAATTGATCGGCTAAGGCCTCAGAATGACATTGTAACATTGTCTGTATGCCGATAGTGTGTCCATCTACTCATCAATTTCAAACGGATCATCTATAGCTGATCCGTTAAACTTCTTTGCATGAGTTTGTGCGTGTTGCCTTTGTTGAAAGGCATGAATACGATTGTTATTAGTCTTATTTGTAATTAAGTCACTTTCTACAAAATACGCCATATAGGAATCTATCTTATTCCCCCTGATCTCATCGGTTACTATTACGTGGTCAACAACTTGTATATTTATTTTGAACCATTTCGTTGCACAATATATAGAACAGAACTTCTTGACCGAGCCGTCATTCAGCACAATATCAACCTCGTAAATTGCTGTGACAGCAGAACCATCGTATGCACAATGATGAATGCTTAGATATTTCTGGTAAAATACCCCCATTACTGAAACGATTATGATAATAATTATCCCTATCCAGAATGATTTTGTCATTGTATCAGTATCAAATGTACGGTTACCATCATTATAAAAGCCAGAAAGCAAAACGCGCTTAACACGTTTACCTTCCTTAGAAGCCTTTCTGTTACCGGTTGTGTTTCTTCATTCCTGCAGATGAGGCGGATAATGCCCATCCATCCAATTGCAAATGTGCCAATAGCAAATAACCCAAGTATAACCGGCGCATCCGGTACTATACCTTTCCCCATAAAGCAGTAAATGCAGTGGTGAAGTGGCAGTTGCATAAGAGCAGGACCAATGTTCTCAAAAAACGAAATAATTACGATAGGAATATTAACAGCAGCTATCACAATCTGGCTGTAAAACATAACATTTCCGGGTATTGACACTGATGATTGCCATTTCCTGGAAAGGCTCGTAAATAATAAAATAATAAGAATTATGTTTGTCGCGTAGAAAACAATAAACAGAGCCTGTTGGAAATCTCTTCCGAAGAGAGCCTGTGGAATCATTGCAGAGGGTCTTAATGGAGTATCAAAGAAGGTTGCGCAACAGGAGACTGACATCAATGGCTTCATGCGGATAACATAATAGATATCACCTATACTATCAGCTAAAAGCACGCCACAAATCGGGAGAAGGAATAACAGATTCTTTCTTGCCAGGGGTGATGTCGAGATAGATTTATCAACGTAATAGCATAACAACCAGCCTCCCATTATAAAAAATGAAATTGGCTTAATTATCTGCAAAAAAGTTACCGTATCTGGAAGAACACGTGTAACTCCAAAAATACACATCGCCCCCGGTACTTCAGATACAAAGCTCTGGAGCATGAAATACAACCACGGCCAGGCAAACATTCGGACTGACAAAGCCACACATGCTAACAGAAATATCAGATACCCTTTTTCTTCAAAGCTACTTTTGGCCTCTAAAGGCACAGCTTTTTTGAAATGAAAGAGTGTTTTTATTGTGGCATAAAACAGATACCCACCCAGGGTACAACTTAATACGGCAATAAATAACATAATAAGGGTAAAGATGTTTACAATCATTCTAACCTGCCATTTCTTATTTTATAGATTTCATCTGCAACTTTGTCAAAACCGGTATCGTGTGTAGCTATCAATATTGTCACTCCGCGGGTTTTCAGTTCCGTTAAGAGTTCCAGTAAATGTTCGCTTGTCTCATCATCAATGTTAGACGTTGGTTCGTCTGCAATAATAATTTCAGGGTTATTTACAAGCGCCCTTGCTATAGCTACCCGCTGTTGCTGTCCACCGCTGAGTTCTTCAGGCCTATGATCTAATCTGTCACGAAGCCCCACATTTTCTAAAAGTAATTTTGCTCTTTGAAAACGTTCTCTGGAACTGATACATAAGGGTATAAGTGGATATGATACATTCTCCCAACTGGAAAGTCTGGGAATGAGGTGAAAGTCCTGAAAGATAAAACCTATCTTTTCACGGCGTAACCTCGAAAGGCCAATGTCAGAAAATGAAGTAATCTCTTCATCATAAATGAACACTTTTCCCTCAGTTGGTCTGTCCAGAGCGCCAATAACATTTAGCAGGGTAGTCTTCCCTGAACCGGATGGACCGTTAAATACGACAAATCTGTTCTTTGATATATTCAGATTAATATCTCTTAAAGCATGTACTTCGTGCCGTGAATGTATACTGTAATATTTACAGAGTTTTTCCGTTCGTATCATTATTTTAATGCCGCAACCGGAGATTCGGTTGACGCCCTCCATGAAGAATAGATACTACCAACCATGGTTAATATTATTGCAAAGAAAAAACTAAGTATACACGGTAGAGGTAAAAACCTTGCGGGAACAACAAATTCAGGTAACATATTTATCTCTCCAATAAAAAATTGGGAGATAAAAGCCCCATTGAAGCACTTCATCCATATAATCGACAATAATATGGCAGTGGTTGCTCCAAACAAACTGATTAATAACTGTTCAAAAGAGATGAGTTCCAGAACTTCCAGTGTCTGCCAACCGGTAGCTTTCATGATACCAATCTCCTTTCTCCGTTCTGATAGTCCAAAACCGGAGGCCACCAGTATAGCGGGAATACCTAAGGCAAATGCAACGGTATATAAAGCGGTGAAGATTCCCTCTTTAAGCATAAAGCCTTTTTTTACATACAATTCTATCATATCTTTATCCTGCAATCTGTACGGTTCACCCTGAAATATATAGTACAGTTCAGTCGCAATCTCCGCGTTGTGACCTGGAACGCTGTACAGCTGTATATCAGTGGCAATTCCATATTTTCCGAATAATTCACCTGCATCACCAAAAGACATAAAAAGTGTAGACGCACTCCAGATGTTCGAAGCAGAAGAGAAAAAACCCACGACGGTGAACAACTTACGATTTTGCCCTCGCATGCTTAATTGATCACCGATATTTAAATTAAAGTGCTCAGCCAAATCATTACCAACTACCACCTCATTTACGTTTTCAAAAATCCTGCCTGAAATTAAGGAAGTTGATTCCGGCAGGTGCTCTTTGCCTATCCCCACAATAACAGCAAGTTTGTCCTGCAGATAGCATCTGCCAATAATTCTTGGTACAGCCTTTTTTACACCAAAAACCTCCTTTACCTCATCCAGATGTTTCAATGGAATAGCCGCATTCCTGCCAAATTCATCAAATGTTAAATATAGATCAGCGCTTTCCTCGACAGAACTAAGGGACTGCAATCTGACGCCCTCTGAAATAGCAATGGCAGTTATAAATGGTAAAAGAATGGCGATTATACAAAGAGAGACAACAACAGACTTTGTCTTATGTCTTAATAAATTTTCTGTTGCTAAAAGAAATAGATTAATATGCTTTTTCACGTTGTTAATTCCTGATTATTTGAACTGATACGCCCATTTCCACTTTACTTGGTATATAGGAGACAGTGCCAGTATGATCAGGGCAATAGCTATAACCACCAGGGATAGGCCATTCGAAGCATGAACACCTGGCATCAATCCTCTGGTCAAAATTGATATAACACCAGGAAGGCTTTGTCGTGGCTCCCAGACCTACACCATGCACTAATTGTTGAAAGTTATTATCAACGCCTACATACATCTTGCTTCGGCATAGATAAATTGCAACTGATATTGTCATGCATAATAAAATGTTTAAAAACAGAAAAGGTATTCTTTTCATTTTGTAGAGTTGTCAAGTTGTTTCGATTGTTTTCTATTTTCAGTGTACAGGTTGAATAGTAGAAAGCCAGAGAAAATCTATAATACTTATTTTCGTTTTTTTAATTGGAAATCCATGCTTGTCGTCTTGCCCGCTTTTAACGTTACGTCTTTAGTTATAGTTTTAAGTTTTTCATGCCATGCACTCAGCTTGTAAGTACCTGGCGGTACATCCTCTATCTTGAAAACTCCATCCTTTCCAGTAAGAGAAAAATAAGGATTTTCCAGCACGAGCACAAAAGCCGACATCTCTGCGTGGACGTTACACAAAAGAGGTATCTCTCCGGATTTATCAAATGTTACGTGTTTTACAACGCCAACATCGTAAGTACCCAGATTGAACTGCATAGGGCAATCCGGAGGGGACAGAACATTGTGGCGAACACTATCACTATTAGGGAAATCTATCGTTGTTCCCTTCTGTATCGCTATTACGTGAGGGACAAAGGTCAAATTAAACTGATCCACCACACCATGCTCTTCAGGGGCAGGAAATTTATTGTCACCTATTTTTTCAATATAAACCACTACATTTTCCGGATATCTAACTCTCTTACATGTGACATTTCCCGTAATAGTACTACCATTCTCAACGTTAACCTCTGTTTTTATCTCCCGTTTTAAAGCCAGCATGGATTTCTTTAAGTTCTCCTGCATTATTTTAGCCTCCTCTGCTGTCAGGTTCTTTTCATCTTCCTGGGCATTAGTAAGAGAAGCAAATAAAATTAATGCTAAAATAACGAGCGTTGCTGGAAAATATTTCTTCATATCATTAAACCTCCTTTTTTTATAATTCCATATTAATAGATAAATAATTATAAACTTAGTTGTACTTAAAAATATTCATCCCTTTCTTGATTCTTGCCAGGCTTGGTTATAATTAAGTACCTGATATTCAATGCTTCTCCTTATACCCCAGTATGATGCTACGAACATCATCCATTGTGAATCCATAAGTCTTCCTTAGATCGCCCAGACACTCTTCTTTCTCTGTAGAGTGTGGAAGCTTGAGTTTTTCGATTATATATCCGGCAGGAACACCTGTAGCCTTTTCCGCCTCAAGTAAAGTCATTGATCCCCAGACCTGCACATTACCATGTCGTACTGAAGATAAGTCGCGACCACTACGGCTCTCCAGAGTTGTTTCTATCGGGCTTAACAAAGGAGCAATAGACAGCGCCAAAAGAGCTATTACTCCTACAATACCCAAACCTGCACGGAAACCGGATCCCTCCCGGGGCTTTCCGGTAATCAGGTTTATAATCCATCGCCAGTGAAGTAACAAATGCATCACCAGAAGACCCAGAAATACAATAGAAATCCAGAAATGTATATCTCCCCACTCATGCCTGTCCAGGCCCCAGATTGTCTTGAATCGTTTACTCCCTGGTGGAAGAACATAACGCATCAATACACCGGTGGTAGTCAGGAAAACAAATCCGGCAAATGCGACAGCATCAAATATAAAATTTAATTTAGAACGCTTCATTTTTTGCTCCTTCCTCTTCAGTTTTTTAGCCTTCTCACGTAACCTTGCAAAATGCCAGTCTAAATTGAGAGAGCTTTAATTTAACTAGCGTCGTCTCCAACCACTCCGGGCTGGAAATCCGTTTTCATCTCTGAGCTTCAGAATTTCGTCTTCTTTACTTAAATCTATCAACTGTTTCAAATCAGTATTTTTGTCAGGTTTCTCATACAAGCGCTTTGTGATGAACATTTGATAATAGCTCTTCTTTCGTTATAGAGGATAGAGGGAAAATATACCTGAAATATACGCTTCATCAGATATCGTTTCAACAACAAAAAGTTAGATTTCGACGGCTATAAAAGACTAGCCTTCGACTCCGCTCAGGATGACGTTTCACTGAGCGGAGTCGAAAGGTTATCAACATTGAAATCCCTATGCATAAATGTAATCGCTTAAAAGAATCCGCCTCACTTATGTGTGATTCATCAGTTGATGGTCTTTTTGAATCTTTTCGATGCCAGCCATAACGTAGCCAGACCCATCGCTGCAAGGGCAATCATCTGCGGCCAGAGGATATCTGGGCCCACACCCTTAAGAAATATTCCACGTATGATTACGAGAAAGTACCGTAGTGGATTCAGGTAAGTAAACCATTGGACAAAAACCGGCATATTAGCAATGGGGAACATAAATCCTGAAAGGAGTACTGCCGGAAAATAGAAAAAGAAAGTGCTCATCATAGCCTCCTGCTGGGTATGACTTATGGTTGAAATCAGAAGTCCTACACCCAGTGTTGTCATCAAGTATAGTATTGTCGCAACAAAGAGTAGTAATAGACTGCCCCGTATAGGGATCTCGAACCAGAACACTCCCAACAAGGTAATCATAACCACATCGGCAATACCGATCAGAGCAAAAGGGACGGTCTTGCCGAGTATGAACTCTGTCTGTGTAATCGGAGTGACCATAATCTGTTCCATAGTTCCGATTTCCTTCTCTCTTACAACCGCCATACTGGTAAGCATCAGGGTGATAAGCATCACAATGATAGCGATTGTGCCGGGAACATAAAAATTACGGCTCTCAAGATTTTCATTGAACCATGCACGCGTCTGCATTTCCACGCGGCCAGGTTTCAGAGCATGGCCTTTTAACCGTGTAAACCGTGTAATAAGAATTTTTTGTGAAAACTGACCAACTATCCTGGCGCTATAATCCAGTGCGATCCCTGCCGTATTGGAATCCGTTCCATCCACAATTACCTGAAGCTGGGAGGTTCTTCCAGCCCGCAGGTCTTCTCCGAAGCCCTTGTTCATGCGTAGGACTGCCCTGACTTTACCACGGTCTATTAAATATTGGTCACGACCTTCGCTCTCAATATACTCCACAATGTAAAAATATCCGGAATTCACAAACCTGCTCACTAACTCGCGGCTCACAACGCTGTTGTCAAGATCATATACTGCAGTGGCAATGTGTTTGACATCAGTTGTTACCGCATATCCAAATATGAGCACCTGGATAACAGGCGTCAGGAAGATCATCACCTTCATCTTCGGGTCTCGGAATATCTGAATGAATTCCTTGATGAGTATGTGTTTAATTCGTTCAAGCATGGTTTACTCCAGTTTCTTTTTGAATTTTATATTGGCCAGTACCACCATGGCCATACCAAAGATGATCAAAAGTCCCACCTCTACAGCCAGTATCTCAAGCCCTACACCCTTCAGGTATATGCCTTTGAGTATGATCACGAAATATCTCGCTGGAATAATATAAGTAATAAGCTGAATCGCCTTCGGCATGTTACTGATCCCATACATAAAATCAGAAAGCAGAAATGAGGGTAGAAACGTCAACACCATAGCTAACTGACTGGCCAGAAGTTGACTTTTAGTAAGTATGCTTATCACCATGCCCAGTGACAGTGCACCTGCCAGAAAGATCGCTGCCATACCAAAGAGTAATGCCACATTGCCACGCAGCGGTACATGAAAAAGATACTTACCCATAAGCACTGCAAGAAACACATCAAACATACCGATGGCAAAGTAAGGCAGGAGTTTGCCAAGAATCAACTCACGTAGTTTTACGGGCGTAGAGATGAGTTGCTCCATGGTACCCTGTTCCCATTCGCGGGCCACTGTCAGTGAGGTAAGGAGAGAAGCAATGACCATCATAATCACGGCAATGAGCCCGGGAATAATGTAATTTTTAGATTCCATATCTGCGTTGAACCAGACACGTGTCTGCATATCTACAGGCGGATATAGTGTGCGTCCACCGATGCGCTGAATGTCACCAACGGCAATATCCCGAGAGTAGGTTTGGGTAACCACATCAACATATCCAATTGCGATAGTCGCAGTGTTGGAATCGCTCCCGTCTACAATCAACTGGACAGGGGCTGAGCGACCTGACTCGATAAGACCGGCAAAGTCCGTTGGGATAATGAGGGCTACAAACGCGTCACCTGAATCTATCGCCCTTTCTATTTCCCTATAGTTGCGAACATAGTCATGAAGCGAGAAGTAACGAGAGCCTTCAAAACGATTGATAAACTCCCTGCTTATCCGGGATTCACTCTGATCCCAGACTGCCATAGGCACATTCTCGACATCAAGTTTCAATGCATAACCAAATAATACCAGCAGCATCACAGGGATGACAACGGCCATGCCCAGGCTCCTTGGATCGCGGAAGATATGGGTAAATTCTTTACGGGCGATTGCCCGAATACGATATATTTTCATCTGTATAAGGAATTTAAAATGTCCTGGTACGATTGGGTTGCATGGACAAACTCGTTTGTCCGTGCAAAGCATTGCAACATATCAAAAACACGGATAAACAAAGTTTATCGATGCCATCACACAAGTTGGCAGCATAAGTGACAGAAAACCCGTACCTCATGTTAAGCTTGTTCTGCCCTGTCATAGGCCTCTATGAGCGATACAAACACATCCTCCATCGAGGGTAGTATTTTTTCGACACGTGATACCTGAACGCCTTGTTCATGAAGGAACTCTCGTATTGTGCCTGTTGCCGTTTTCGCATCTTCTACGACAACGTGTAACCCCTTGCCAAACAACGCTACCTCCTTAATCCCCACAAGCTTTTCAAGATTATCCATTACATCCTGGGGATGTTCACACAGAACATCAAGAACGTCCTCCTGCATGAGTTCTGTCTTAAGCACATCCGGTGTGCCTATAGCCGTTAACTCCCCGCAATAGATAAGCCCTATACTGTCACAATATTCGGCCTCGTCCATATAATGGGTGGTAACAAATATCGTAACACCTCTTCCTGAGAGTTCGTAGATCAGGTCCCAGAACTGACGTCTGCTGAGGGGGTCAACACCAGAAGTCGGTTCATCAAGAAATAGTATGGGTGGTTCATGGAGAACTGCACAACCCAGCGCCAATCTCTGCTTCCAGCCACCTGAAAGGATTGACGTTTGTGACTGCCGGTGCTCCCTCAGACCGGCCATTTCAATAACCCACTCCTTGCGTTCCTTCTTCTTTTCTGGATCGATGCGATAAATTCCGCTGTAAAAATCAATATTTTCTTCAACCGTCAAATCTTCATACAGTGAAAACTTCTGGCTCATGTAACCAATGTGATTTTTAATACGTTCTGCTTCAGTCCTGATGTCGTACCCGGCAACGGTTCCCGTACCACCAGTAGGTGTAAGAAGACCACAGAGCATCCTTATAGTTGTGGATTTACCGGCTCCATTAGGACCGAGGAGACCAAATATCTCTCCCCTTGCAACCTCGAAACTAATGTGTTTCACCGCAATAAAATTGCCAAATTCCCTTTGCAGGTCATTTACAACAACAGCTTTCCCGTTATCAGTGGAATTCAGAATAATTACCTCCTTCTCTCCCGGTAATGACTGAAATGAAGACATCTTCAAGTGAAGGATCGATAGTCTTGATGCTGTTGAGTTTGAGACCTGCCCTCATAAGCGCTTCTTTCGTTTGAGTTGCAGTCATGTCCGTCTCATGGGTAACAACATGTACACAGTCACCAAAAAGCCCCACAGAATCGGCCTGGAGTTGCTCACGGAGTACGACCATTGCCCTGCGTGGTTCTGAAGAACGAATCTCCATGATCGTACCTCTCATAAGCCTCTTCACCTCTTCAGGTGTTCCACAGGCGAGCATTCCGCCTCTATTTATAAGCCCTACCCTGTTGCACCGCTCGGCTTCATCAAGATAGGCAGTCGATACAAAGATTGTGACCTTCTCGTGAAGTAAATGATACAGAATACGCCAGAAATCACGGCGAGATACGGGATCTACACCATTTGTAGGTTCATCCAGGAAAAGCACCTTTGGAGTATGGATTAAAGCACATACAAGACCGAGTTTTTGTTTCATTCCGCCTGAGAGATTTCTTGCCAGACGTTTCCTGAAGGGGGTTAAATTGCTGAATGACAGAAGACGGTCTTTTTTTGCTCTTCTACCTTTACGCGGCACTCTATATATGTCTGCATAAAAGTCTATATTTTCCTCAACTGTGAGATCTGCATAGAGGCCAAATCTCTGGCTCATATAGCCGATTTCCTCCTTGATTGCCTCCGCTTCATTCACAATATGTAGACCTCCCACCCAGGCATCACCTGATGTGGGTTCCATAATCGAGGTCAGGAGACGCATTGTTGTTGTCTTGCCCGCGCCATCGGGCCCTACAATGCCGAATATCTCACCTTTAGCAACAGCAAAAGTAAGACTGTCGACTGCGCATAACTCTCCGAATAATTTTGTCAAGGTTTCAGCTATGATGGCTTCCATCACTCACCTCCTTGAAGCTGGTCCATCAGTATGTCCGCATCAGCAGGCATACCGGGTTTGAGTTCCATGTTGGGATTCGGAATTTCTACCTTTATCCGATAGACAAGTTTAACCCGTTGTTTCTCGGTTTGAACGGTCTTCGGAGTAAATTCAGCTTGAGGGGAGATGAAAGAGATACGTCCCTTGTATATCTTGTCAGGATAGGCATCAGTTAAGACATTCACCTGCTGTCCCACCTTTACCCGTCCCAGGTCAGTCTCGTTTATATAAGCGCGCAGCCATACATTTTCAAGCTCGCCAACCGTAACGACTGGAGTTCCGGGAGCAGCGTATTCTCCCGGCTCAACATTCTTTGACAGTACAATGCCGGAGAGTGGAGAAAAAAGTTTAGCATAGCCCAATCGAGTCCGGGCAAGTTTAAGAGATCCTATGGCTTGCCTGACCCTGGCTCTTGCCTGCTCTATGGTTTCCTTGCGTGGGCCCAGCTTGACGAGCTTGAACCATTCCTCAGCCTCCCGCAATCTGTTTAAGGCAACCTCATAAGCTCCCTCCGCGTGTGTATATTCTTCATCAGAGATCACTTTTTTTCTAAACAGGTCATCTGCCTTGTGAAAATCTCTTTCCTTGTGCTCTTTATCTGCTTTTGCCGCCGCCATTTTTGCCTTAGACGCAGAAATTTCTTCAGGACGTGAACCTGCCTCAAGCTCAGCCAGATCAGCCTGTGCCAGTTGCAGTTCCGCCTGCCTGATCACGACTTCATCTTCCAGGTCAGAACTGTCCAGGATAGCCACGATTTCATCTTTTCTGATCAGTTCGCCTTCATCTACATACCGCTTTTCCACACGCCCTGAAATCTTGAAGCTTACCTCAGCATCAGTAACCTCAATATTGCCGGAGACACGAATACTATTCAAATCATCCGGTGATCCACCTTGAATGTAGAGGTAAACCAATGCTGCTGCAGTTAATATTATGGGAATCAAAACGAATAATATTTTCATTTTTTTTATCATCTTATTTACTCCTCACGTGAATATATATTCACATGATAAACAATTTTCTTCTATCAGTTTCTGGTGAAAGGCAACGTTCCTGTTCTCCATTGAGATGTGTAGACCATTGGTAGTTTTTTTACCGATCTCTTCTATTTTGTGGCAGACAGTGCACTTCTCAGATGTACTGCCAATGAATGGTGTGTGGTATGCAAAACAATCTGTAGCAAGCTCAGCATGAACATCTATGAGTTTTCCTGGTCTGATCATCAGGTGAGGGAAGAATATCGCCAACAGAATCATGGCAACCAGATTAACAATAACAATTATGGTGACAGTTTTAATTTTCATTTCCAATTCCAGAACAGAAAGATACTCAGAATGTGTAAGATGCAGAGCACTGCAAAGACCAGTGTGATCGGCAGATGTACCGCACGCCATTTCTTCATCAAATCTAAGGTAGTCGCATCCCAGAAAATCTTCCTTTCGATCTCCTCCTCGGATAAACCTAGTTGTGAATAAACCTTCTTCTTTTTTGCCAGGAAACGATGCGAACGATTCAGCAGATATGTGCCAGTCATACCGCTGATGACGGTGATTAGCATGGTGATTAACGCCAGCCACGGCAAGATAGTATAGAAGTGGATTCCTGCGTGCACCAGAATCATCAGCGCTCCAATCCAAGTCAGGATTTCATGCAGAACGAGAAACGCCTTGGACTTGCCGAAACGGATTAAGCATGCATTGCTGCGATTACTGAAAAAAACTTTTTTTGTTTTGTCTTTTTTGCCGATTCAATCAAATATCTCTTCCTTTGCATTGAATTAAACGCTAAATCTACTGCTAAATTGAAGGCACCCGTAAAAACAGATTTTCCTTTTACTCTAATTATAACTATACAATAAGATAGAGAAGAAGCAATTGGACAAAAGTGGCATTTAACAATGTCTTTGGATTCTTTTTAGATGCAACTTTAGTTGCATTATGTTGTTGGGAGAAGGAAACGAGCCAGCGTGCTTTAATCAATAATCAAAAAGGCCGTCCTGCAAATCGATTATATTGATTGTCCGGATTTGATATGTTATTTTTTATTTATTCGTTGGTTGTAGATGTTGACGCTTATGATGTATACTTACCACATAAAGCCAATGAAAGGGCGAAATTACTTAAACAATTATCTGGGAAACGAAGGAGGCTTGAGAGTTCAACCATTTGTAACAGGCAAGCTTAAGATTGGATGGTCTCTGGGACTAATTACTGGCAGCATACAACAACGTAATCTTTTTGCCTTTTCCCGCACTCCTTTTTTTTGTTATGAAGATTGACATAACTTCATTCAGTTATGTCAATCTTATCGGTATTACTACAGAAGTGTCAGATTAAATATAAACTATCACACCTCATTTATTTGGTAAAGTATAATTGAAAATTACCTGACTTCCTTAAACTCTTTTTTACCATTTATCTTGTACCTTCTCATTCGCGGCTTCTTTTACTGTCTTAAGTTTGTCTAAAATCATTTTATTAATAGCATCCCAATTTTCATGGTAAATACAATAATGACACCTCTCTGCATCTTCTTGTGCTTTATTTAAATCTTCATATTTCCCACCGAATACTTTAGTAATCCTTGTATCCATATAGTAATTGTAATCAATCTCCTTGTATAAACCTGGAGATTTACTGCTATGCATAATTTTTTCTATAAAGTCATAACACTCCATCTCTGATTTAAATGCCCAGAAGTGTGCAATTTTATCAGCCGCCTTCGCATCAAGTGATTGAAGCTCAATTAATTCATCTAAACATCCCTTGTCACTCATTAGTGAATGGTTGACCTCTGAATATTCCCGATAAAAGCGTGAAAGGCTCGACTCATCGGCAAATAAACAGATAGGAAACAAGAATAGAACAAGAAAAATTACAGTAGTATTCTTCATAATAAATATCTCCTTAATTTCGCTAGAAATTATAAATCTGAAAAGTCTGTATTTAAAATTGTTTTCATCTTAGTGTTGCTGTAATTAAGAGACGCATCAGTCCTTTTTATTCTAAGTATAAGAGATACTATCATCACCTAATTTTGCTCTTCCACTTCTAAGACCCGCTCTCTTACCATCCGCATAAAACAGGAACAGATTTCTCTCACGTTGTGCAATATCCAACAATGTTCCAAGACGGTTAATGTCCATGTTCAGAATAATCTTTCCGTTAGCGTCTATCTCAGCATCTTTTACGTCAGTCTCATTAGGAAAGAAGCGGATTTCTCCTCTTGCTTTTTGATTATCGTAAAAATGTATAGAAGTTGAATCTGTACCGTTAGACATAGATGTAGAGTAATCTGTAATCGAATATTCTTTCATTTTTTTCTCCTTTTAAATGTTTGGTTTTAAAGTATCAAAATTTAAGTCAATAATACTGTTAGCAAAAGGAATGCCATATTGATATTAATTTTTAACAACACTATTAAGCCAAATATTTATATATACTTATATACATAAGAAATTAAAAGCCATAGTTTTTTGCAGACCATCAAAAAGAGTGTAAATGACCTGAATCTAAACCCTCAGAATGAAATTGCAGGCGGAAGTTGTATTTAAGTTTCGTTCTAATATACTGATATGACAATTGACCATAAGTGGCCAAGGTATGATAATTGTGGTCAGCAAGAAAGGTTTAATTTTATCATCTTGTTTCGGAGTGTAGTTCTGGGCATGCCAAGTATTTCAGCCATATGAACCTGGTTGCCATCAGCTTTTTTAAAAGCCCATTTAATTAATTTTTTTTCAAATTCTGTAACTTCTTCTTGAAAATCAACCTTCTCCTTCTCTTCCAGATCCATTTGTATTTTGCCCGACACTCCTTCAGATTTCTTTAAGGATTCTGGCAAACACTGCACTGTTATTTTATTGTTTGAAGCAAAAACTAATGCATGCTCCACAACATTTTCTAATTCTCTCACATTACCAGGCCAGCCATACTCCATCAATAAATCCAGTGTATCCTGAGAAATATCTGGTCTGGTAATCTGTAAGCGCTCACTATATTTTCTTATAAAAAAATTTACCAATAGTGGTATATCATCTATTCTTTCTCTCAAAGAAGGCAAATTTATAGTAACAACATTCATTCTATAGTAGAGGTCTTCCCTGAATTTTTCCTGTTTTACGAGGTTTGCCAGGTCCACTTTTGTAGCACAAATTAAGCGGACATTGACCGAAGTAGTATCCTCACCACCTACTCTTTCATATTCTCTTTCCTGAAGGACCCTGAGTAGCTTTACCTGCATCTCTATAGGAATGTCGTCTACATCATCAAGAAATATAGAGCCGCCATCAGAAAGCTCAAATTTACCTTTTTTAGTTCTTATTGCCCCTGTAAATGCGCCTTTTTCATGACCAAATAACTCACTTTCCAATATCTCTTTATTAAGTGCAGCACAGCTTAATTTTATAAAAGGCCCATCTTTCCTACTGCTGTTGTAATGGATAGCTCCGGCAATAAGTTCCTTACCAGTTCCACTTTCGCCTTGAATCAAGACTGTAGTTTCTCTAGCAGCAATAATTTGTATCGTATCTAATATCTTCATCATTGGCTTACTCTTACCAATTATATTATTTTGTCCGTATAGTTCTTGAATTTCACAACGTAGTCTTGCTACCTCTGATGTTGCTTCTTTATAATTTAGAGATCTTTCCATCCTCATAATCAGCTCATCTGTAGAGAATGGCTTGCAGATATAATCAAATGCCCCGTTCTTCATAGCTGTTACAGCGCTTTCTACAGTTCCATAAGCAGTCATTATTATGACAATAGTTTCAAGAGAAATATTTTTTATTTCCTTTAAGAATTCAATCCCATCTAAGCCAGGTAATCTTAGATCAGACACAACTATATCAAACTCTTCGCCTCTCATATATTTAAGCGCCTCACCAGCAGATTTAAGTGTTTTCACACAGAATCCTTCTTTTGTAAGTTGTGCCTCCAACGACACCCTCATCAGTTTTTCATCATCAACAATTAGAATCTTACTTCTCATAACATATCCTTGTTATTTCTCAATGGCAGACACACAGTAAAGGTCGTTTCTTCTGCTGCTGTGGACATTTCCACCCTGATTTCTCCACCATGATCTTCTATAATCCTTTTACTTATGGCAAGCCCTATACCAATACCCTTTCCTTTGTCTTTTGTTGTAAAGAAAGGATCAAATATTTTATTCATTTCTTCTTTATTGATCCCAGGCCCTGTGTCAGATATTGAAAACTGCACACACGAATCATGCTCATTACATAGCCTGGTTTCAATCATTAATTTGCCGCCGTCAGGCATGCTGTCAATGGCATTTGACAATAGATTTATTACCACCTGTGAAATGCTGTCCCGGTCAACATATATTCCAGGCAATCTTAATGCTAGTTTTTTTTGTATGGATATCTTTACGTTTTCCAACCTATGCATCATGAAAACAAGTGACGATTCTATTATTTCGTTTAAATCCTTATCTGATTTTTTTAAAACATGTGGTGTAGTAAAAGTGGTAAGACGTTTAACGATCACTTCTATTCTATCAAGACCTTCTTGTATCAATTCTATAAATTCCTTAGTCTGTTGAATATTATCCGGTTCTCTCTCAATCATCCTTGTAAAATTCTGAAGCCCTCCCAATGGATTATTAATTTCATGGGCAACCTCAGCAGCTAATTCTCCAATTGCAGCAAAACGCTCTGAACGAACAAGTTGTTGTTCCAATTTCTTTAGTTCAGTTATATCCCTGAGTATTCCTTCAAGACGAACAATTTCACCTTTTTCGTTTTTAATCACATTAGCGGTACGTTCAGCGTAAAAAGACTCTCCATCTTTCTTTTTACACAATGACTCAAAGTTTCTCCAGATTCCATCTTTTTCAAGCTTTTCGACAAGACGTCTTCTGTCATCAGGATTCATATAAATATT
Source organism: Candidatus Scalindua japonica (assembly GCF_002443295.1). Classification (NCBI taxonomy): domain Bacteria; kingdom Pseudomonadati; phylum Planctomycetota; class Candidatus Brocadiia; order Candidatus Brocadiales; family Candidatus Scalinduaceae; genus Candidatus Scalindua; species Candidatus Scalindua japonica. Next base: position 92,067 of record NZ_BAOS01000022.1, read on the forward strand.
TTTTACCTTTGCACCGATTACCTCTTCAGGTGATTTATAACCAAGCATTTCTGCACCTGCTTTATTAATCCATGTAAACTTTCCTTCGATTCCGGGTTCACATTGATATATGCCTTCTTTTAGTGAATTTAATAATTGCCTTTTATGTTCTTCTGATTCCAGCAACTTTTCTTCCCGTTTTTTTCGTTCAGAAATATCGCTACATATATACTGTATTAATTTTTTATTGCCGTATCCTATCACACTGGCACTTATGCTTGTAGGTGTTATGCTTCCATCCATCTTCCTGTGATTAACATCGTATAGAATGCCAGAACCTTCTTCTTTAACTTGTCTCCATAACTCCTCTAATCTGTTTTCATCCTGAACAGGATACAAATCCCATATCTTAAGTTTACAGAGTTCTGCTTTTGGGTAACCAGATATCGTTTCTGCTTTTTTATTAGAGTCGATTATTTGTGCTGTGTTTATGTTCAAAGAAAAGATCGCATCGTTTGCAAGATTAATTGATTCACGATATTTTTCCTCGGATTCTTTCAGTTTGGCCAGTTCTTTCATATATTTATTCATTTTACCAGTAAATTGTGAGTTTACATTAACACATAGAAAAAGGCGCGCTTAAAATACAGGAATTGAATGTAGTAAAAGCTGTTGATTTTAAATCAGTTTATTACAGAGCATTATCGTATAATGGTATTGTATGATTTAAAGTATGGCAATAAAATAATATGTACTATATATATTGACTCAACAGGATTTTTGTTTCAAATGTCGAAATTTACAAATACACAAATGGCTACTCTTCCATTGAGAACCTCTGCAGAGTCTGACATGAAAATCTTATGGGGGATTGAGAATAATCAGGCGGGGATGGTCAATAAATAGTTATGCTGCATGGCAAGGCGGAATCCTGGATTGCTGCATCTAGATTATAGAGTTGTTTCAAACGAAACTATCGAACTAAAACAAATAGAGAAACAATTGCGCTTGCTCATAATCATAATAAAGATATCTTCATTGTTATCACCTATTAAACCTTTCTATACTGAAAAATTAATCTAACTTCGTAATGTTGTTTGTCTTTTCCACGCTCTTTTTTTTGTTCTGATGATGAACATAACTTCATTCAGGGTGAACCTTCATTCAGTTATGTTCATCATTCATCAATACTTCTACAGAAGTGCCAGATAAACATAAACTACCTCATTTTCGTGTAGTTGTTATTAAGAGACGCATCAGTCCTTTTTTTATTCTAAGTAAAAGAGATACTATCATCACCTAATTTTGCTCTTCCACTTCTAAGACCCGCTCTCTTACCATCCGCATAAAACAGGAACAGATTTCTCTCACGTTGTGCAATATCCAACAATGTTCCAAGACGGTTAATGTCCATGTTCAGAATAATCTTTCCGTTAGCGTCTATCTCAGCATCTTTTACGTCAGTCTCATTAGGAAAGAAGCGGATTTCTCCTCTTGCTTTTTGATTATCGTAAAAATGTATAGAAGTTGAATCTGTACCGTTAGACATAGATGTAGAGTAATCTGTAATCGAATATTCTTTCATTTTTTTCTCCTTTTAAATGTTTGGTTTTAAAGTATCAAAATTTAAGTCAATAATACTGTTCGCAAAAGGAATGCCATATTGATATTAATTTTTAACAACACTATTAAGCCAAATATTTATATATACTTATATACATAAGAAATTAAAAGCCATAGTTTTTTGCAGACCATCAAAAAGAGTGTAAATGACCTGAATCTAGACCCTCAGAATGAAATTGCAGGCGGAAGTTGTATTTAAGTTTCGTTCTAATATACTGATATGACAATTGACCATAATTGGTCAAGGCATGATAATTATGGTCAGCAAGAAAAGTTTAATTTTATCATCTTGTTTCGGAATGTAGTTCTGGAATGATCCGGATGATTGATTATGGAAATGGTTAAACCGCTATACTGTTTGTCCGGATTTAATATGATATTTCTTGAGTATACGTTGTAAATATTGCCGTTCTATTCCTATCTCCTTTGCCGTGTTTGTTACATTGCCGTTATTTTTGTTCAAGACATTCATTACATACTTAGTGTTAAATGCGTCAAGCGACTTTTTGCGTGCTTCCTTATAGGGCAGAGAAAACAATTCATCCCAGAACATGTCGTTTCCACCTGCTTTTTTTACAAATGGCAAAATAATGTGTAGAGGAATTATAGCTTCATTAGTAAGGGTAATCGCACGCTCTATTACATTTTCAAGTTCACGAATGTTTCCTGGCCAGTGGTACTGATAAAATCCATCTTCCACATCAGGAGAAATTCCTTTTATGCGCTTATTTTCTCGTTCATTGTACTTTTCAATAAAATATTTTGTAAGTAATGGAATATCTTCTTTTCTGTCTCTTAAGGGCGGCATTGTTATATTGATAACATTCAAGCGATAATATAAATCTTCACGGAAATCTTTTTCCTGTACTTTTTTGATCAGGTTCTGGTTTGTAGCCGCAATAATGCGAACATCTACATGCCGTGCAAGAGTATCTCCCAGAGGAATAAATTCTCCTTCCTGTAGTACGCGTAATATTTTTGCCTGAACTGATACGGGAATATCTCCAATCTCATCCATAAAGAGAGTACCGCCATCCGCTTCCTCAAAAAGCCCCATTTTCGTTTGAATAGCACCGGTAAAAGCCCCTTTTTTGTGGCCAAACAATTCACTTTCCAGTAGATTTTCAGACAATGTGGCGCAATTGATTACCACAAATTTTTTATTTTTCCTGTTACCGGTAAAATGAATGGCCCTTGCCACCAGATCCTTCCCCGTTCCACTCTCTCCGGTAATTAAAATCGTGGCAGCACTGTGTGCCACTCTGGAAACCATATCTAATACCTTCTGGATTTCTCTGGAATTTCCTATGATAGTTTTGAGTCCGAAGGCTTTTTCCAACTCTGAATGAAGGTATTTATTTTCCTCAATGATATTGTATTGCGCAATCATACGGTCTACATTGAGAATGATTTCATCTAAACTAAATGGTTTTGTGATGTAATTAAATGCTCCTCGCTTCATGGCCTCTACCGCCGTTTCGATTCCGCCATAAGCGGTCATTATTAAAACGGAGGTATTATATTGTTCTTTCACCTTCTGAAGTAATTCAAGCCCATCAATACCTCCAGGAAGTTTCATGTCAAGAATGATAACAGAAAACTCCTGATTTTTGAGCACCTCCAGTGCATCATCTCCTGAGCACGCGGTTTTAACATAAAATCCGCGTTCCGTTAATGCGTTATTCAAAACCGTTCTGTATCCGACCTCATCATCTACAACCAGTATATTGGTTCCATTTTTACTCATGACTCATTTTTTATCCTGACTGGTAATAATACTCTGAATGTTGTTCCTTTCCCTACCTCACTCTCCACCTCAATATTGCCTTCATGCATTTTTACAATTCCATAACTGATACTCAAGCCTAGCCCTGTTCCCTTGCCATCTTTTCTCGCGGTAAAAAATGGATCAAATATTTTATTAAAATCATATTTATTAATACCTTTGCCTGTATCGCTGATAAATATTTCTACTAATTTCTTGTCAGCGTGAAATTCCGTGCCCATAGTCAGTGCTCCTTTTCTATAAACATCTCTATGCCCTAAATCTCCAGCCGCTTCTTGCATAGCAAAAACAGCGTTATTTGCAATGTTAATTATAACCTGCTCTATCTGATGGCTATCCATCATACAATCAGGAATGTTGGAACCGGGTTTTCTGATAACATTAATTTTTTCTTTATGGTACTGTTTTTCTACAATATTCAGTACGTTATCTATCAGATTATTTACATTTGACAATGCCATTTTTGGTTCTTTCTGCCTTGAGAAATCCAGCAGACCACTTATTAACTCTTTGCACCTGATGGACTCCCTGACAGATCCCTCCAGATATTCATGCAAACAAGATCTGTTCTTGCTGATAATAGTATACGTTTCTCCCAATCCTGCATGGTATTTTCCTAAATCGCCCCTAATGTGCATCAATTCTTTTTTCAAAAGACCCACCCCCTGTCTCGTTTCTACTTCACTATCCATGTTCGCGATAATCCTATCCAAATGTTGTGTATATTCTGAAATGGAAAGAGAGCTGATATCCTTAAAACCGCTGGTAATCTTTTCAAAAATTTTCAAACTTTCAGTGCTATAAAGATAAATTACTCCTATAGGGTTATTAATTTCATGAGCAATTCCGGCGATCAATTGGCCTATAGAGGCCAACCTGTCAGACTGCACAAGTTTCTGTTCCAGTTTTCTCAGTTCGGTGATATCACTGGCAATCCCCAGTATGCTTATCAATACACCTTCCTTGTTTTTTATAGGAGAAGTGCTGAGTAACACATTTCTGATATTTTTCTGTTTATCGAGAATTTCAACTTCGAATCTACGGGGAAAATCGCTATGAATAACGCGATTATCATTCTTCCGCTTATTATCAAAAAAGACGGATATCAATGGAGTGCCTATTAAATCTTCTTCCGTGTAACCCCAGTCTTTAATTTTTGGATTCACAAAAGTAAAATTTCCTCGTGCATCCAGTGTAAAAATCAATTCATTAGCGAACCGTAAAACACTTTCTAAATATTCCTTTCTCTCTTCAAGATCACTCTTCAACCCGAGCAGTTTTTCACGAGAATCTTTGATATCACAGGTCATTTGATTAAACGATCCGGTAAGTTCTCCCAATTCATCCTTGAGACGTGTTTCTACCCGAAAGTTCAGATCACCTCCTGCAACCTTTTTCATACCCTTAACCAGCATGAGAATAGGATTAATAATACCTCTTGATACAAATAACGAAACAAATATAACACCAACAATACATATGCCAACCAATGTAATTACCCGGTTTTTAAAGGTATAAATGGTGGAATAAGCCTCTGATTCGTCTGTTTCAACCACTAAAACCCAGTCCATTTTCTTCAAATACACCGCTGCGCCAATAACGTTTACACCACGGTAATCCCTGTAGACCCCTACAAATTCTTTACCCTGTGAATGAACAGAAACTATAGGTTCTGATTGAACCATTTGTCTTAAGATGGCGTTATTCATAAATCTTGATTCGGTAATCAAGAAACCGCCTTTATTCACAATATACACTTCACTGGTAAGCCCTCTTCTGTGAAAAGCACCCATATCAGCTTTTGTAATTATCTTTTTACCCACAGTAATTTCATTTAACTTATCGGCATTAAAACGGATTACAAGGACTCCCAACAATTTTTCTTCACTTTTTTTCAAAATCGGCGCCGCAAAGGCTATCGAATACTCACCAGTTTTATTGTCTCTGTAGACATCCTTCACATAAGTATCCTCTTTGCCGTATTTAAAATAATCTTCATCAACTTCATTCATCCCAATACTGTTTTTATTGCTGGAGGCAACCACAATACCTGAAGGGTTTAAAATAAAAGTCTCATAGAATCCCGGGTTCAGATTTGTTTTATATACCATATAGTCGTTAAATTCCTTGACAGCCAGCTTGTCGCCGGGATTGTTATTTAATTTCTCCAGGTTCATTCGAATAAACTCATCAGACGCAAAAAATTGAGATGAATATTCCCCCGAATCGATGATAGTGAGTATGTGGTTCTTGATTCCTCCGGCAATGAATGACTGTTCTTTGAAGAGCTCGTTCTTGATGGTCTCCTGTGCATATTGATAGGTAAGAATCGCAACAACAATGATGGGCAAGATAGATAATAATAAAAACCAGCAAAATAATTTCCTGCCTATACCACTAAAGAGATTTACACTTTTTATCATAATAAGCCCACACAATTTATAAATATCTGGTAGAGTTATAATTTATACACAAGTAATAAACTTAAATAAACCTCTATTTTTTACTAAAGTTTAAATATCATTATATTCAGTTTGAAACTTTAGTCTGTATTAATGTGCTCATAACGGGCAATGAGTGCCTTTGCGTATTCTACGTGAGACCACATAAGTGGTGTGGCAAAAAGGATAACCTCTTTCTTGCCCTCAGCAATATCTTTCCTAATCTTATCGTAACTTTTCTTCATGAAGAAAAGTTCCTCTACAATGAAATCATAGGATAATCCGGGTATAATGATATCAGGGTGAAATTCTTTTTTAGCATCAAGCCCGACTTCCCACTCTAACCGGACAAACTCTTCAAACCTTCTTTTCGTGCTTAAATGTTCTGGAATATACCCTTCTTCAGTACTATACTTATCAATTTGATTTAGTATGGCATCTCCTCTTTCTATCGCTCCCTCTTTATAGTAATATTGAGCCAACATCGCCGTATATTGTATCCATGGCCCGTTTCCTGCATGAATATGGGTTTCAATATCTTCAGTAAATGGAAGATATCTCTGTAACATACCAAGTTCAGGATCCCACAGGTTATCTACCATGAAGTTGATAGACTTGGTAATAATCTCCGGATTCTCATCTATGACGCAGGAATCACAATCGTCTTCCGTACATTGAAAGTAAACGGGACTCAACATTGTAATATCTGGTCTCAGATCAAAAGCGCCATCTTTTGTTATGCGTCTGACAAATCTGTCGCTGAGGACAAAGCGTCGATGAACGGATTGACTGAATCGGCATTTGAATGAGAGCTCTTCAGAAAAAAAGTCTTTCAGGTTGAATTTATTTGATAGCTGGGATATGAGACTAAAGAAGAGAATGTAAACGTGATTTACCCAGATGCTATATCCCTTCTCAATTGCTGATTCATGTATGCCCGTTGTTGAGAAAAAAAGTAATATTTCTTCGCGATAAAAATTTTTAATCGCAAATTGAATTGCCTTTTTTATCTTTTTTAGATAGTCCTCTAATTCAGATGGTTCCTTACCATGGTGGTGGCAGGTTAATAAGTAGTTGGCCAGGATGATGCCTCCGTAAGCAGTATTGTCCTCCTGAATGTAAATAGCTTTTTTCTGTCCCTTCAAGCCATAACGCTGTACCCACTCCCCATTCTCATCCTGAACAAAGGAAATAAACTGAGCTAATCCCTTTAGCAGATTAAAGGCGTCTCCATTTGGGTCAAGGTCTTTTCCCACCATTTGTCTGAACAAAGAAGAGGCACAGGCACTATCCCTCGGGTATACGTACGGGTAGCGTGATTCAAGGATGGTTGCCAACAGAACGGTTCCATGCTCAGTTGAAATAGAACATTTAGAAATTATCTCCAAATGTTTAGATAGTTTTGCGCAAAGGCTATTCTTGTCCATAATTTCAGGAAGAAAGAAAGATGGATTAAGGCCAGAGGCCAAATCCTCACATACACAGGCATCTTACCTGATTTACAAAAAACTGGCAATAAACCCATAATATTAATAGATTCTTATAAGCAGAATCACTTCTGCTTCTGAACGATAAGGGCATCATAGCACCAGGCACATAGAATGCGTGGTAGCGGCATTGGCAAAGTCACCTCTTCTTCCCCTAATCCCCATTTGTATGTCTCTTTTACCGGTACCTGTTCACGGATCTGATGTTCCATGCAAACAGCTATTCCGCAAACGATGCATATTGCTACCGCATCAGTCTCTTTTCCTTCTTTGTTACAAATATAACATTTCAAAACACACCTCCTTGTTTAATAATTTTGGAACAAAAGCAGTAATTTAAAAAAATCCCATTATGTTTCAATTGCTCATATATTATTCTCATTTTAGAACCGGATCAGTTTTTGGAAGGCAGGTCAATTATCTTACATCCTTTTTTTGTACTTTATTTGCTTAAATCTGATTTGGAATTCTGTCCCTTTGCTCCTATTCAGTTCTATCTTGCCATGAAGCTGGTTTTCCGCTAAATTGGTGACAAGCCTCAATCCCAGTGACTCGGTATTCCTGAAATCCAGGTCTTTGGGGAAACTAACACCGTCATTACTTGCTATGATTTCAAGCTCATCTTTGTCCAGTGAACGTAAAGATATATTGATTTCACCATCTCTGCCTTCCGGAAAAGCGTGTTTCAGAGAATTGGAGATCAGCTCATTAATAATTAAACCACAGGGAATGGCGGTTTCAATTGAGAAGAAAATAGTTTCGACATTTATCTTTAAAGTAATTTTATTAGTATCCATTTTATAAGATAGAAGCAATCCATTTACGAGTGACTTAACATAATCATTGAAATCAATATTTGATAAATCTTTAGATCGGTAAAGATTCTCGTGAATAAGAGCCATTGCTTTTATCCTGTCCTGGCTTTCTTTAACCATTTCAATATACTTTTCATCTTTTATGTATTTACATTGAAGACTGAGCAAGCTGGAAATAACTTGCATATTATTCTTGACTCTATGGAAAATCTCACGCATAAGCAACTCTTTTTCGTTGAGGAGCTCCTTGAGTTTGATCGTCATTGAATTAAATGATTCAACTACCTCTCCTATTTCATCACTCCTTTTACCAATCACTATTGAATGCTCTAAATCACCATTTGCAATCCTTTTGATCCCTTCTATCATTTTCCTTATAATTACATTCATTTTAGCAGAAATAACAAATCCAAAAAAGAGTACGAGAAAAAATACTCCACCTCCCGAAATCACAAATATATATTTAATCCTTGTCAATGGCAAGAAAGCCTCTTTAACACTTTTCTCCGCAATAATTACCCAGTTTGCTTCAGGTACAAACAATGCCGAACCTAATACCATAACACCCTTGTAATTTCTATATATACCGGATATTTCTTCTTTTGAAATCAAAACTTCTTGTACTTCCTTTGTATCAACTATCTGATCAAAAATTACACCATTAGTTGCATCAGCTATCTTTATTTTGTCTCTGTTAACAATATATATTTCACCGAAAGAGCCAAAACCTTCTTTATCAGGGTAATGCATATATTGGTTAAGTACACCCTGAAGGATGTCACCTTTTACTTTCGTTACCATAACCCCTAAGGGCCTTTGCAAAATTCTTTCTTTTAATAAGGTAGAAAATACTAAATGAAAAGTCTCACCTGTTTCTGAGCTTTGAATGGCATCTGAAAAATAAGGACCTTTGTTCTCCAGTAAAACGTATGGGATTCTGAAGTAGTCTTCGTGTGATCTGTCATCACCTATCTGTTCTTTAGAAGTTGACGCAATAATTTTTCCTTCCTTATTAAGAATTTCTATCTCAAGAATATCAGGGTCTAATCTTTTCTTATTTACTATTAAGTGGGTATTTAGTTCTTCGTTTATTTGGAAAGTTTCAGGAGGCATTTGAGTCATCTGTTCTACATGGTCTCTGATAAAACCATCTGAGCCAAAATCTGCAACCCTGAATCTTCTTTTGGACAATAGGAGACCCAACTGGTTATTAAGGCTATATGACATAGACCTCAGCTGCCTGAATACTTCATCTCGTGTTCTCTCATGGACATGTTTGTAAACTATTGTACCCGCAATACCAAGAGGTACGAGAGATGTCAATAAAAACAAAGAAAATAGTTTAAAAACAACCTTTGTATACCTGATTTTACACCTCAATCTAACCAATAAGCCACACAAACATCAAGATTAACGATTGATATAATCAAAGAGAAAGTTGCAGATTTATATTCCTTCTGGTCCGCGAAAGCTCCTTTTTTTATACTTAATTTTCAAGTGGTACAATAATGCTTATTCCGCCACGAACGTCTCCTTCTTTATACCCAAATGCCTGATCATACGGATATTTTCTCTCCAGAAATTTTCTTATTTCAGGCCGTGTTTTATCTTTTGAGGTATGACATTTCAAACACGCCTTTTCAACATAAATTGGTTTCATGTATCTATAGATTTTCCTGCCATCTGTTTCCAGAATCTCACCAAATCCGGTACCCTTTGGATATTTTGATAGCTCGAATTTATTTAATATTTTCTTTTCCCACTCATCAGGTTTATTATTAAGATTCCTGAGCTTAACGCTCGTTTGCTTTAGTTTATATCCAGTCATCAAACTGAAATCATTAGCTATTTCCGAACCAACCAGGGCAGGTACAAAGCCTTTGAAGTAGTAGTTTCCCGTTACTGGGTCTATATTTATAAGGTCCTGGTTTTTTGCTATAACATTTCTCGTGGCAACTAACATGTTAATTGTTGAATCTGCCAATCTTTGCAAGCATTTCACATTATCATTTCCTATGTCTTGAGCAAAAGTATAGTTATTGCTAATAACGGATATTGAAATTACAAGCATTGAAAACGATGATTTAATCAACCTGGAATACATAATGTTACCTCCAATAATAGTTGTTTTTAAGAGCCTTGTGTTAATAAATTATAAAAACATCAGAGTTAAAATGGATTGCCTTGCTCCTAGACTATCAGCATACTCCTGAATTTTTATTTTACGACAATCTGTCATTACATATTTCCACTTTTATCTCTCGTTTCCTGCCTTACTTCCAATTACCGTCTGCATCTCTTATTTTTTTGCAGGAAGGACATACCGGGAGTAAGCCGGACAATGAGGTTATTTTTGGTAATGCACCTTGTAGTTCTTCAATGAACCGCTTTCTTTCCTTTTCCATTCTATGCTTGTAGATGGCAATTTCAATTGATATTTTCAAGTCTTCGTTTACAAAAGGCTTGACGATGTATCCGAACGGTTCAGTTATGCTTGCTCGTTCCAGAATTTTATCATCGGTATAAGCCGTTAGATAAATAACTGGAATATTAAAGCGAGAACGAATTTCATTAGCTGCTTCTATACCGTCCATTTCTCCTTCCAGCACGATATCCATCAGTGCTAAATCAGGCTTATCTTTTTCCGCATTTTGAACTGCCTCCTCTCCCGAAGAGGACATAGAGGTTACCTCATATTTCATGCTTTGTAATACCAGCCTGATTTCTTCCGCAATCATCCACTCATCTTCCACAATCATGATTCTTGTCTTTGTCATAGTCTGTTCCTTTCCTACCAGAAAATATAATTACCACAATCTGGTATTTTTAATAATTTTTCTCTTTACCTATGGAAACACAATTCTTGTTTTAATTCCCTTTTATGAATGTAACATACATATGTCTCAGCAACATTATATCCTGTCCTTGTATTCTTTCTCTTTAAAAATTATCTGGAATTCTGTTCCATTTTTTTTGTTTATAGTAACTGTACCATGTAGCGAACGTTCTGTTAAATTAGTTATCATGCGCAAACCTAAAGATTCCGCCTTTTTGATATCAAGGCTGTCAGGAAGCCCAACTCCGTTATCACTGACTATTAATTCTTTCTTACCTTTATCAAGTAAACGAAGAGATATTCTGATTTCACCGTCTTTGTCCGGCCTGAATGCGTATTTCAGGCAATTTGTGACCAGTTCATTGATGATTAATCCGGTGGGTATGGCAGTATCGATTCCCAGAGAAATATTTTCAATATCCATCTTCAACGAAATTCTGGAAGTACTCACTTTGTAGGAGACGAATAGATCGTTTACCAGATTTTTGATATAGTCATTGAAGTCAACATTAGCAAAATCTTTTGATCGGTAAAGTTTTTCGTGAATAAGCGCCATTACCTTAATGCGGTTCTGGCTTTCCTGCGCCATCTCTATCGCCTGTTCATCCTTACGAGATCTGGATTGGAGGCTGAGCAGGCTGGAAATGACTTGTAAATTGTTTTTCACTCTATGATGAATCTCGCGTAGAAGTAACTCTTTTTCATGGAGAGAAGCTTCTGTCTTCGCCGCCTCCCTTTGAAGTGCATCCATCACCCAATTGTAACGTTCAGCTATTTGTCCGACTTCTGTGAACGGTTCTACCGGTACACGGAGATTCATGTCACCACTCTTTGCCTGCCTATCCATAGTACTGAACATGTCATGCAGTTCTGTCCTCGCTCCATGCTCTGAGACATTAAGGCCAATGTATTCGTCATCTAGAGAGACTCGTAATGGGAAGAACCGGTTTATTAATAGAAAAAATCCATAAGAGGTACCAAATGTCCACATAAAGCATACTCCTATACCCGATGCTTGAATTAAGAGTTGTTCACCACGGGTTAGACCTGTATCCAGGACTTCTGCATTGCCAAAAATCGCTACAGCGATTGTACCCCATACACCAGCACCCAGGTGGACGGGAATAGCACCGACTGCGTCATCAATGTGTAAATAATCCAAAAGGTATTCTACTCCTAACATCACAGTTCCACCTATACCACCAATAATCAGGGCATATACTGTGTTGACAGCATGAGCGGAGGCGGTTATGGCAACAAGGCCAGCGATCGATCCGAAAATTACGAGTTCAGCATCCGCCCGCTTTCGTATTATCCATCCTATAGTAAGTGTCACCATAGTACCTGATGCACCAGCAAGAAATGTATTTGTGATAATAGCAGCAACCTGGTCATTCAAAGCAAGAGTACTTCCACCGTTGAAGCCAAACCAGCCGACCCACAGAAGCAAAGCTCCAAGTACCGATAAGGGAAGATTGCTGCCATGGATCTTCATATGTGCTCCAACTGCAGGGAAGCGACCTGTACGGGGTCCGATAACCAGCAATGCAGCCAATGACACCCAACCGCCGACACTGTGGACCACAGTAGAACCGGCAAAATCTATAAAACCTGCTTTTCCTAACCAACCGGAAAGAATTCCTGATTGTATTCCGTTCCAGGCCCAATGTCCAAATATCGGGTATATCAGACCAGCAAGTATTATTGATATGATGATATAGCTCCTGAATCGCAATCGTTCCGCAGTCGCCCCTGAAACAATAGTCACAGAAGTAGCACAGAACATAATCTCGAAAAGAAACAATGAATTTCTCTCTGGTCCGTTATCAAGAGATAAAAAGAAATCAGTTGATCCTGCCAATCCGCTACCGGATGCCCCAAACATAATAGCAAAGCCAGAAGACCAGAATAAAATTGTCGTAATTCCAAAGTCAGTAATGTTTTTAATAGCGACATTGATGCTGTTCTTTGATCGTGTCAGACCTGATTCCAGACAGGTAAATCCTGCCTGCATGAAAAAAACCAGACCAGCGCATATTAAAACCCAGAAAATATCGGTTAATGATGTATCCATAATCACTCCTTTATTATTCTTTTAACAACTTTATGATAAAGTTATTTCAGTATTTATATTGACACGTTGTCTTCACGTTGCCAGAAAACCTTCTTATGTATTACGGATTTTCTCACAAACAGGGCAAACCATATGTTTGAATTCCGCACCAGAAAGCTCACTAATAAAATCTTCAATTCGTTTCCAATCACCCTCTTCATCTTGTATTTTTTTACAAGAAGAGCAAATGTGAAGAGGACCAGCCAGTGTCCTGTTCTTAGCCAGCGCATTACTGAGATCTTGAATTCGTTTTCTTCTTTTTCCTTCGGCTTTGTGTTTATAAAGAGCCAGTTCAATAGCAATTTTCAAGTCTTCGCTTGTAAAAGGTTTGACTATATATCCAAACGGTTCTGTTACTTTTATTCGCTCCAGAATCTTGTCATCGGCATAAGCTGTTAAATATATAAAGGGGATATCAAAACGTGGATAGATTTGCTTTGCAACTTCAATCCCATCCATTTCTCCCTCTAATACAATATCAGTCAACACCAGATCCGGTTTATCCTCCTCCGCCTTTTGAATCGCTTCCTTTCCGGTAGATGCCAGGGCAGAAACAGTATATCCCATATCCTGTAATTTATATTGTGTATCCTCGGCGGCAATCCACTCATCTTCCACTATCATAATCTTTGCTTTTGTCATTTGCTCCCATCCTTTAATTGTATTTTTATTTCCCCGTTGACTTTAATTTGTCTATTTCCTGTTGTAACTTTTTTAATTCCATCTCCAACATACCTTTATGAGAAAGCTTCTGGTTAGCAACTTTAATGAACATCCTTCTGGTACCCTCATGTTTTATAGACTTTGCAAGATCATGGTAGAATTCGTATGCTACCTCCTCCCTGGGAATTGCAACTATCAAAACTTCTATTACCTTTTCCAACTCTTTAATTCGTTTTCCTGATATTTCTATTTGATTATTCATGAATCACTCTCCTTGTTTCATGCGCCTAAGAAGCACTGACAGATTTTTCATCGAGGCAGTCCGTAAACTAACTTGCCTCCCATATGCCCAAGATAGACGATAAGTGGTATAGTAGAAATATTTAAAATAATGAAAATTATATTGTATATACCGGTATAATTCAGCGTTTCCGGAAAAAACCAGTACCAGATAACACATAATGCCCCTACTACACTTAAAATCAAGCTGAAGCGTATTTTGTTAATAAAAATATGGGTTTTTGCTCCTCTATATTTATTTTTCCACTCAAGTATTCCGGTAAAATGGGAAATCGGTGTAAAAAAAACAGCAATGATCATAAGGTAAAAATATGTATTACGGAATGAATTCCGATCGAAAATCAAAGCAAGGAAAAGAAAAATAATTGCCACAGGGTAAAGGGCAGTTGGAAAATGGACACAAAGCGCATGAAACGGAATCTCGGGTAGTCTGATTTTCAGTTTTGTTTTTTCCGGAAATATTTTTTTCAGAATTTCCACCAGACTTGTTCTCACGGTCAATTTCATAAAAAAACCCCGCTTTCATTAATCCTGCCATTTTGTCTGCAATAAGTGGTATATGGAACGTTAATTCAGTCCGATTTATCGTCTCTGTCTGTTTCTGTAATTGTCTGAATACCAACTATTGGCTGCGATCTATCTGCTATTCGCGTGACCATAAATTTTTTAATTTTTAGAAAATAATCTATTATATAATTAGCTTCAAATGGTTCTGGTGGAGAATCTCCTTGCAGGCAGACAACTTGTCCATTACTCAGCCCGGAAATATCTTCTATCTGTAAGGCTAAACCTTTACAGGAATAATCACAAATTGTCTTTATTATAATAGTTTTCTTACTCTCTTCCCGACATAAGCTCACTGACGGTTGACCCCACTTCCAGGGTTGTCTTGGGAATTTACGCAGGTCAATTGCATTCGCGAAACTATCCTTCGGTTGGTAAAGCACCCCATGCACATGCTTAAACCACCAGGAATGCAAATCAAATATCTCTTTAACGATACGACCACGATCCGCATTTCGAGTTTCCGCGTGAAACAGGTCTATATTTGAGGTAGTCCACATTTTCAAAAAATGGTCTTTGAGTATATCGAAAGTCATTACATCCAACTGTTTCTGGAATTTAAACATCGGCATGTTATCACCGATGCACCTATTTGATACGTTTTGTTTCGGGCTTCTGCCAAAGGTATATGGTTGAAAATAAACAGTATTGTCTACTAACGTTAACCAGCAGTTTGGAGTATGTGTATAAAACCTGACATTTGATCCAACATTTGGAAAGATTCGAAGCCTGTTACACGCGTAGACAAAATCACTGTAAACCCTCTGATGGAAGAATGGATCAGAGGGTTTTATTTTTGTTCTATCAGTATTAACGATCTTTGTCACCTCAGAAGCAGTGCTCTCAAGTAATGTTCTAAAGACCGCCGCAGGTTGAAGCGCGTCAAGTAAAAGTATTCTGACATCCAGACCGCATGTTATCTTTTCATCAAGGGAAGAAAGCAAATCATCCAATTGAACAATCTCAGAGTGTGCAATGCCAAGTAACCACAATCTTTTCTCGGCATTTTTTACGGCATTATATAGATCATCCTTTGTATCCTTACGGGAATAATATATATCGGTAAGTCCACAGATTGAAGCGGTGCCGATGAGTTGATTGGACGAGCATAAAGTATTTTCTATGAGGGCTCTATTATCGTTGATAAGCTTGTTTGTGGGAGAAAGGGTGTCTGTAAAAATACTTTTCATGTGTCCAAATATTTCCCACCAGAAGAATGCGTACTCTATGATATGAATACACATTAAGGCGCTCAGTACAAGGAGCAGATGTTTAATAGTTTCAGGTATGTCATGCCAGTAACGAGGTAACAAAATGTAGAAAGATACCGCGATAAGGAAAAGGATGCATACAACTAACATTCGTGCAAATGGTCTTGGCCTTTCACTCACTGATCGTCACCTCCCTTATGAATAAGGATTTATTTCTCGATTATATCCCTTTTGTCTTTAAAAAACAGGTTTTATTCCTTTTATTCAAAGCTGGTTTTAATTAATTTCCAGAAAGCATTTCTTTAATGTCTTCTGAGACTTTACCAATAGGTTTTACATTAAATTTTTCAACCATTACATTTGCCATATCAGGTGTCAAGAACCCGGGTAATGTTGGCCCCCGCCTTATTTTTTTCACACCTAAATGAAACAATGCCAATAATATTGCTATTGCCTTCTGCTCATACCATGCAATATCGAAAGAAAGTGGCAATTCATTAATATCAGCCAGATCAAACGCTTCCGTAAGCTTCTGGGCAATTATAACCAGAGAGTATGAATCATTACATTGCCCGGCATCAAGTACTCTTGGAATTCCATTAATATCACCTAACTCCAATTTGTTGTAGCGATACTTTGCACACCCAGAGGTTAAAATAATAGTATCTTTTGGTAGGGATATTGCTACTTTTGTATAGTATTCCCTGGTTCTGTGCCTTCCGTCACAACCTGACATTACAATAAAATGTTTAATCTTTTCTGTTTTTACTGCTTCAACTATTTTATCTTTCAGCGCTAAAACCTGATGGTGTGCAAAACCACCAACGATTTCGCCCTGTTCTAATTCAATTGGAGGCTGACATTTTCCGGCAAGTCTAATTATTTCAGAAAAATCTTTCATTCCTCCATCTTTCCTGCCGGCAATATGTTTTACACCAGGATATCCGGACATACCGGTCGTAAATATTCTATCTCTATATGCATCCTTTACAGGAACAATGCAATTTGTTGTTATTAAAACAGGCCCATTAAAGGAATCAAATTCTCTGCCCTGCTTCCACCAGGCATTTCCATAATTTCCAACAAGATGTTTATACTTCCGAAAACACGGGTAATAATGTGCCGGAAGCATTTCACCATGTGTATAAACATCAATCTCTGTTCCTTCAGTTTGCTTAAGGAGGTCTTCTAAATCCCTATAATCATGTCCTGAGACTAAGATACCGGGTTTATTACCGACTCCAATATTTACTCTGGTTATTTCCGGATTGCCAAAACTTTCGCAATTTGCCTTATCCAAAAGTGACATTGTTCTGACTGCGCATTCTCCTGTTTTTCCCAGGATTCCCAGCAACTCCTTTATTGATAAGTCTTGGGTGGTTGCGGCTAATCCTTCCATTATAAAGTCATAAATTTCCCGCTCTTCAAAACCTAAGATTGCCGCATGATCAGCATAAGCGGAAATACCCTTGCATCCATAAATGATAAATGCTTTTAAAGCACGAATGTCTTCATCTAAATACGATAAAAACCCAACATCTTTTGCTTTTTCATGAAAGTCGCCGGCATTTTCAGAATGCCATAAAGCACAATCTGGAATATTTTGATAAAATTCATTTTGAACAGAGACAGATAATAATCGCGCTTTTAAGTTTTTTTTAATATCCAAACCTTCTTTTATTAATGAGATGATTCTTTCATCATCGAAATTAGCATTTGTGATTGTCGCGAAAAGAGATTTAGCAATAAACAAACCAATATTATTATCAATACGTTCAAACCTTTTTACTTCAACCCCATAGACACATATTCCCTTGAGCACAAAAATCAATAAATCTTGAAGATTAGCGGTTATTTCCGATTTACCACATACACCTCTTACCGTACATCCTGAGTTATTAGCGGTTTCTTGACACTGAAAACAAAACATGCTCATTACTTTCTCCTTAATCTAAAATGAATTTTAAATTAGCATAACTATAGAGAATATATCACTCTGCAGTTCATTTTTCCCATATCCTGCCATCATGATGATTTGTAATCTCTTTTTAAAATCCACCTAACACTCTTCGTGAATGTATCTCTCTAGTTCCTCATTCTCGAATTTCTGATCTGCTATTAACTGCTTGACCACATCACCCTGGGACACTACTCCAACCAGTTGTTTTTTTTCCATAACAGGCAAATGCCTGATGCATTTTGCCGTCATCAGTGACATGCAATCCTCAACTGAAGTTTCAGGATCAACGTAAAGCACTTCTTTAGTCATCAGTTCACTAACATTTGTAGTCTTGGAAGCCTTCCCTTTCAGAATTGCTTTGCGAGCATAATCACGTTCCGAGAAGAGGCCAACAACCTTTTCTTCCTCAATAACCAATAAAGCCCCCAAATTCTTCTCTGACATTAATTGCAATGCTTTATATGCTGTTTCATATGGAGCAATTGACCAAATCTTCTCTCCTTTGCTCTTCAAAATTTGACTGACTGGATTCTTCATTGATATACACTCCTTTCTCCTTCAATACCGTATTATAATAATGGTAAAGTAAATGAAAAGTTACTTCCCTTTCCCGGCTCACTTGCAACCCATATTTTTCCACCATGATGCTTTACTATCTCTTTGCAGATTGGCAGACCAAGGCCCGTTCCTTTCTGTTTTCCTTTAATAGCTGTGTAAGACTGTTTGAATTTATCAAATATCTTCTCATGATCACCTTCAGGTATACCTTTACCTGTGTCTATTACACTTACCACTATCTCGTTATTCAGCTTCCTTGCCCTGCATGTTATGAATCCCTTTTTTGTAAACTTCAAAGCATTAGAAATCAGATTAATTATTACCTGTTCGAGCCTGTTCTTGTCGCCCAGAACTTCAGGCAATTCGTCATCGACATCTATTATTAACTCACAGCTGTCTTGCTCAAAAGAACTATGGGTAAGAGCTTTTGCTCGTTTCATAATCTCAACTACTGAAATGTGTTCCATTTTCCACTCAACTTCTCCACTTTCTATCTTTTCGATGTCAAGGAGGTCGTTTATAAGATCTGTCAATCTTCTCCCCTCTAATATTATGGTATCCAGGCCACTTTCCACTTTCCTTATTGACCTTGCAACCTTGCTGTCATCTGTTCTAACATTTGGAAAAACTGAATTTTGAAGTCTATTGTTTATAATCGTTGCATAGCCCAAAACAGCTGCAAGAGGTGTCCTTAATTCGTGCGAAGCTACGGTTAAAAATTCTGTCTTCCGCTGATCTGCTTCTTGAAGTTTCTTATTTGCCTCTCTTAATGCAAATGTCCTCGACTCTACTTTTTGCTCCAGCGCCTGACTATATTCCTCTAATTTAATTGACTTCTCTAACAACTGCTGTTTCGCATCCATTTCAAATGTTCTATCCCTGATTATTCCAGTAAAATAATATCGTTTGTTTTCAATTTTCTGGAATGATAAAGACAATTCAATTGGGACTTCAATCCCTTCTTTTGTCTTTCCAGAAACTTCTATTGATTTACCAATTATTCTGGCTTGACCGGTTTGTAAAAACCGCTTTAATCCTTCCTCATGTTCTTTTTTGTATTTTTCTGGAATAATTAATGTTACTGATTTTCCTATGATCTCACTCTTTGAGTATCCGAAGATCTTTTCAGCAGAGTGATTCCAGACTCTAACACTGCCATCTTCATCGATACAGACAATAGCATCCTGAGCAGTTTCTATCAAATTCTCCGAAAACATCTCCGATCTTTTCATCTTTTCGTCTATTTTTTTTATCTCTGTTATATTTTTCTGTTGTCTAATGGCACCTTGAAATACATTTTCCTCATTAAGAAGAGGGTATATAAGCAAGAGGATAGTTTCTCCCGTAATTGGATCATCAAATTCTTCATATTCAGGTTTTAAACTTCTAGCACATTTTACGAGTGAACATTTATGCAAGGCTGTGTCTGTGCAACGAAAAATCTCGGAGCATTTTTTGTCATATAACTGTTTTTCGTCTATGTTAAACGCATCATAAAATGCTTTATTTGCCCTGACAATTTTATAATTCTTATCATGGATTGTAATAATATCAGGAGTCGCATCAAAGGTTATTGTCCATTCTTCACTACTCCTCTTTATCTTAAATAAAAACAAATCGTCATTCTTAATGGAACGGATGTCATAAGAGCTTGCTTGTCTGTGTTTATGCAACTCTGAATTAATGAGTTCTCCCAGTTTTTTTAAATCATTCATACTTCTATAACCCATTATTGGACTCTCTAAATCACTTCTTGCAATCCTTCTGGCCACATCTGTAGTTTTCTCTAGAGAGCCCGTAATTTTATTAGAAATATAGACTGCAACTAACAAAATAACTACAATACCGGTAGATCCAATAATGAGAATAAAGTATTTTAAATACGTGACAGGAGCAAATGCTTCTGAGACATTTTTGCTTGCGGCGATAACCCAATCCATTTCTTCCATGTATTTAAAGACACCAAGTACTGAGATACCTTTATAGTCAGGATATATGCCAGACACGCTTGTTCTATTTTCAAATGCAGTTCGAATTCCCTCATTATCAACAATCTGATTGTACATGGCATCTTCAATGAATCTTGATTCAGTAATCATTATTTTATTATTATTTACTATATACACCTCTCCTGTCTCCCCAAATCCATTCAGTTGTTTTTTCTGCCCAGATCCTTCTTTTATTTTACGATGGATAGCCCTATTGAGACTAAAACCGTTATATCTATTAATGATTAAACCAATAGGATCTTGCCCGCCTTTCCTTAAAAGAGTCCTGCTAACATCAAAGAAAGTATTCTGTCCATATTCTGAAGAATAATGTATATCAGTTATGCAAGAACCTTTTTTTAATGTCTCTGAGAAGTATGTTTCGCTTGAAATATTTCTGCCTAATATGCCTGCATCTGTTGAACTGATTATCTTACCATCAAGATCAGCGATAAAAACATCTAGAATGTCAGGATCAAGGGGTTTCTTGCTTGTAACAAGATGATTATTTAAGGAATTAGTATAATATTCTTTCGTGCTGTCATTCCTTATGATTCCTTCTGCACATTCTCTTATCAATCCGTCAGAGCTAAAGGCAAAAGTAAGGACTTGTTTTCCTGACAAGAAAATCTTTACGTTTGTACGTATTTCATCAGCAGCTATCTCTAGTTGATCAAAAATGTTTTTTCTTATTTCCCTGCAAGTATATAGATAGCAGATTACGGTTGTGACCGTTATGATGATAATCGATGGAATTAAGAACCAGAATAATATTTTATTTTTGATAGTCATTTTTCACCGGCAACTTACCGAGAATATTAATTGTGATATTAAATGTTTTTTATCTAATATTTAAATATATACAAAAGACATACCTTGAATTGATATTTCTCTATAGATAAATATAACTGTCAACAAAATTAATCGTTACAAAATGAAATCTTTTGTTAAACCAGATGTCTCAGTGAGGGAAAAATGAATTTGTTGAATGACATGTAGCAAAAACGTATTTTTTAAGTCTTTATATTTGGATGAGTTAAAAGAGTCGTGTTATGTTTTTGACATGTAATTCTACAGGAGGAGAATGAAGTTAATAACATCATAAGATAAAGCAAAATCCAGCATTAATAAGTACTCAAATAATGTTTAGACACCTTTGCGGCACTTTGCTTATTAATTTAAACAATGAGTCAAGGAGGCCCATAAAACTGTCGCATTCGGCAGTTGTGTCGATAGAGACACATGTGTAATATGCGACACAAATTGCGGTGTTTATTGTGATCTTTCCTCCTCAGTTATATCAAACTGCTTCATCTTATTATAGATTGTTGCCCGGTGTATGCCAAGCAAACGTGAAGCTTTGGCCTTATTCCAGCCAGTTTTTTCCAAAGCTTGAAGTATTTGAAGTCGATCATTTATTTCACCTGTTTCTTTACGAGGGCTTTTATCAAATTTAATATTTTCAAATTCGTATGGTAGATTATTTATAGTAATTATATTTTCGGTACTGGTTGCAAAAGCATATTCCATTGTATGGTAGAGCTCCCTTATGTTACCTGACCATCTGTAGTCCATAAATATCTTTAGAACATTTGGACAGATAGATTTAATTTGTTTGTTTAATCTTACATTGAGTTTTTCTATAAAATGCTCTACTAAATGTGGAATGTCTTCACGCCTATCCCTGAGAGGAGGAATAGCTATCTCAACTACTTTTAATCTATGATACAAGTCTTCTCTGAATTTCCCTTCACTAATCTTTCGTCGAAGGTCCTGGTTCGTGGCTGCAATTATCCTGACATTTGCTTTGAGGGTTTTTGAGTCTCCAACACGTTCGAAAACTCTTTCTTCAAGTATCCTTAATAGTCGTAATTGCATCGTATCTGATATATCTCCTATTTCATCCAAAAAGATAGTACCACCTTCAGCCTTTTCAAACCTTCCTACTCTATCACTTATAGCACCGGTAAAAGCACCCTTAACGTGTCCAAACAATTCACTCTCAAGTATACTGTCAGACAAAGAGGAACAGCTTACCACTACATAAGGGATGTTTTCCTTTTCCTTTCCATAGTAATGTAACGCTTCAGCTACCAACCTCTTCCCTGTACCACTTTCACCCGTAATTAACACTGTAGTAGGTTTGTCTGATAAAATTTCAATCATAGAGAATACCTTCTGTATAGTATCACTTTTTCCTATGATATTATGTAAGCGTCCAGGCTCATGCAGCTCACCCTCAAGGAGTGCAAGACGTGTTTCATCTCTCATTACTATGACACAACCATTAAACTGTTCCTGATTGTCAATAATTGGGTATGCAATTATACTGACTAATGATCTATGTTTGTCTCTACTGAAACATTCAAAACGGTGTCTTTCAGCAGGAATTTTTTTCTTCGCTGTATCAAAAATAGTTTCAAAACATACTCCATCACACCCTTTTATAAACGACTGAAATTTTTTTCCTCTTGCTATTTTAATATCAGGAAAACCACATATTCCTCTAGCCAAGTCATTGAATTCAAGTATTCTCAGCTCTCTGTCTACCATAATAATACCATCTTTGATACTCTTAAAGATGGCATCAAGGTTTCTTTTATGCTCCCAACTCTTTAAAAGAAATTTATTAATTTTCTCATCAGTTTTTATCTGATCGGTGATATCTTCTATGGACAATAAAATCAATTTACCGTCTTCTCCACAATTAATTATGTGTTGTGCATTAAGCAGCATCATTCTTTTCCCAAGGGATTCAAAAACATGTACAACCATGTAATCAACTATTTTACCTTTATCTGGCAGGTGTTCTTCCAGAAGCTGCTTCAGTCTTGGAATATTCCACTCACGATTTCCAAGTTCATAAATTAATTTACCTACAGTATCTTCAGGTGAAACAACGAACGTCTTATAAAATGGCTTGTTTGCAGTAATTACACATAATTTGGAATTCAACACGACAAGCGGTTTACGTACCGTTTCAATAATATATTCAGCATATTCATGGGATGCAAGTACGGATAAGTCTTCTCGTTCTTTCTGGACCCTGCGGAGTTCATTATTTTGTTTCTCAAGCTCAATCTGTTTTATCTGAAGCGTATTTGCCAGTTTGCGAACTTCTTCATCTGACAGTTTCTCTATCGGTATTAATACCGGCTTATGTTTTGCCTCTGTTTTTTTTCTCAGTTCAGCAGATTTCTTATTTTTGATATGGCTTGTCTTCATTCTTAAATTTGACCTGTTAGTAACTTATTCTGTCTTGTATTACGCTGCTCTTTTCATTTTTTTGATATTTTTTTACTTCTGTCAAATAAAGAAAGCCCAGGTATTTTTAATAAATACGAGGGCCTTAAAAATATAAATAATATGTAAATAGTGGTGAAAGCTGCCTAAATCCAGAGTTATGTACAGGAAGAAAGTAAAGTTTGATTTTTGAAAATAATCAGATTCGTTCGGCTTCATTCTGATTCCTTTAAACGAGTGTTAATATTTAGTGATACCCCCCCCCCGTCATAGGCACAGACTCCTCCAGGTATAAGACAGGCAATGTTAGACTAAGCCGAACCTGCATCTACCTGGTCGTTGCTTTGCGCCATATTATAACCCATTGAATACAAGATACAAGTTCAAAAGTATTGCTCTCTATTAGATGCACATGGGGTATTAAGATGATAATAGACAAAACTCTTTGAATCAGTTGAGCCAATGGTTGAGTAAAAATCAGGGTTGAATAGTAAATACGACAAAGGACAAGACAATTCCTGCTATAAAACAAGTTATGACATATCAAATACAGCTAAGTACATAGCCAAAATAAATTATTATTGACATGGTCACAATATTATGCTATGAGGGAACTATGGATGTCAACAGGGAGTTTCTTGTTAATTAATAAGTATAAACCCGGAAAAAAAAGAATGTCATATTGTGTTCCAAGGCTACAAACCGCCCTTATTATAATATGTATTGTGCTCTCATTTGGAATACTTGAATCCCGTTCAACTACCCTTGCGTCTGGAACCTTAATAGTCGGTGTATATGATGTAAACACTCAACCTGTGGCA
Organism: Candidatus Scalindua japonica; assembly: GCF_002443295.1. NCBI lineage: Bacteria > Pseudomonadati > Planctomycetota > Candidatus Brocadiia > Candidatus Brocadiales > Candidatus Scalinduaceae > Candidatus Scalindua > Candidatus Scalindua japonica. The sequence goes on from NZ_BAOS01000022.1 coordinate 116,455, forward strand.
GGTGCTACAGTCGCTGTAGAACTAAGTGGTAACGTGATCAGACAAGCGACAACTCTTGCAAATGGAGAAGTTACATTCTCATTATCTGCCGGATTGAATTATGATGTCAAAGCAAGCAAGGGGGGGTTCAGTCCAGCCATAAGGCAACATGTCAATATCATTGACGGGGTTACGACCCGTTTAACCATGATCTTACGGCAATGCCCGCTAACGTCTTCTCTTCAACACTACCTGGAGCAGATAACGAAGCCTGATGTTTCTGATTTTTTCTTATTATTCTGGAAAAAATACCTATTCCTAAACACTTTGAAAGATGTGCGGAACTTCCGAGACCAAGTCCTCTCGAAGAGTTCCGAAGGCCAGGATATCATTCAAATATATTACGATAATTCAGAAGAGATCACCCGAATTATGCAGAAGAAACCGTTACTGCTAAAGGCCACAGTTGCTCTTATACTTAACACATTATCCGAGATACGCTCAGCTTCTGTAAATGGAGGAGCTTTGACTGTTGATCGCCAGGCGTACTTACTCGGCACTGTCATATTACATGTGTTTGAAAGCGAGGGAAGCCAGGAACTCAAGCAAGCTATAAAAGTTGCCAGACAATTTATAGAGACACGATCACAATCTAACGAAGTTGAATTTGTCACTATAAACATTGAGTAACTCTGTTAAATACAGAACCACCCTCTGAGCTACAAAGTGCCCAATACATAAGAAATAAATAATAATTGATTTCTGAAAGCGGTCCGCAAGATTCCATGATTTTCCCACCTTCTTACAGAAGAAGAGGTTCTTTCATCAAGTATAATAATTTTTCCCTGTTTTTTGAGACGGCAGACAAAATCGAGGTCCTCACAATTTGGCATCTCTCTGAAACCTCCCATTTCTTCAAATACGGATCTTTTCACAAACAGCCCCTGATCTCCATATGGTAGTTTAAAAACCTTAGAACGAAAGTTAATGCCCATTTCTATCAAACGGTATGAAAATTTATCAGACAACAACCTGATCTTAAACGCACCACCTACAAACGAATAGCCTTTAAATACATTATTAATACCCAAAACTGCTTCTCTTGGCAATATACAATCCGCATGAAGAAAAAGGAGAACATCACCACCTGCACACTCTGCTCCCTTATTCATTTGCAAGCTCCTTCCCTTAACGGAAGTAACAATTTTGACGCCCCTGTATTGTCCGGCAATTTCTACAGTCCTGTCCGCACTTCCACCATCAGAAACGATTACTTCAATTCCAGGGATATCCACTACCGTTTTAAGACAATGACAGATAGTCTCTTCCTCATTAAGGGTAGGTATTATTATGGAGAGCGTTATCTTTAGCATAATTATGTACTACTTAATAAAGCCATACTTAAAGATGGTATAAATGATTTTTACACCCGCACGCACTGTCCCTGAAAATGTACCAGTGATTTTTGATATACCGATTCGTTTTCGATACCTTACAGGCACTTCCATTATCCGCAACCTTTTATTCAACGCCTTAATCTGCATCTCAACAGTCCATCCAAAATTTTTATCCATCATGTTTAAGGCAAGCAGGTCTCTGTATTTAATTGCCCTGAATGGGCCAAGGTCTGTATACTTGAAACTCCAGAACAATCGGATTAAAAAGGTCGCCAGTTTATTCCCAAAAACAGCCTGGGGCAGCAGCGCACCCTTCTCTTTTTCTCCTGTCATTCGGGAGCCTATAACCATTTCTGCCTTGCCATTTAATATTGGTTTTACGACGGTATATAAATCCTGGGGATAGTCGCTGTAATCAGCATCGAGAAACACGACAATATCAGTATCTTGCTTAAGAGAGGATATGCCTCTGAGACAAGCGGCTCCATATCCTCTTAATGGTTCCAACACAACAGTTGCTCCAAGGTTTTTTGCCACAGCGACGGTATTGTCATTGCTTCCATTGTCTACAACAATAATATCTTCAACTATTTCACCTGGAATATCATTAAGCACCATGCCAATAGATTCTTCTTCGTTCAGGGCGGGAATGATAACGGAAATTTTCTGGTAGTGATGCATCAATGTAAATTACTTTATTATTAGTCCGGCATACCCAACTACTTGTTTGTAATCACCGGTAGTTTCTCCACTGGTTTCATATTTGATTAGCTCTGCCTTTACGGCACCCCGTTCTTTTGAACATACCATCATTGAAATTACAGGGCTTACGCCGCACATACTGATATCCAATGCGCGAACAACGTTGTAAAGCCCGTCTTCTCTTAAAGCAACAATTTCTGCAATTGCAGATTTATCTTTCTTATCAGCAGACTGTTTAGACTCGTAGTGGGTCATATCGGAGGATGCGACCACAAGAGCATCTGGTCTTAGTTTTTTTAGAACATCACCAATAGATTTGCCAACTATTCTCAATTCCTCAATATTACCGGACCTGATTACAATAACAGCAATCTTAACCTGTAGATTACTATATTGAAGGAAAGGTAATATAACTTCTGCGGAGTGTTCTTTATTGTGAGCGATCTCATCTTTCTCAATAAGCTCGCACCTGTTCAGTATCTCACTAACAAGTTCTTCGTCTATCGAGGTATCACCTAGCGGTGTATGCCAGTTCCCTTCCGGCCAGACGGAGAATGGTACCCCGCGGCCCGTATGGTTTGGCGCGAGCAAAACAACAGTATCAGGCACCTCTATTCTTGAAAAGACACTTCCCATTACGCGGCCCGAATAGACATATCCCGCGTGGGGAGAGATTACTCCCAGAGCCCTTTGCCTTTCGGGATAATCTTCCATAAGCACCTTAAGCGCACTCTGCAGTTCTTCTTTATTTCCAGGGTAGAAGCTTCCTGATGCGACTGGCAATCTGTTCATTTCTCTCCTTTATATAACAGAACTTCGCTGATTATGGACATCAAATTGTATTAATATTTCTCCCCAAACCTGTCCTCATTCAGTCGCTGAGCAGCAAATGATACACAAGTTTGAGTCTAACAGTGATTTATATTTGTGTCAAAACCTTTTATTTGATAGAATGAGTCTTCAAATATTTTCTGTAAGATAACTTAAACTGCAATTTCCCGCATTAAACTCATGTTTTAATGTTTTTACCATGCCGGCACAGTTTCTTACGTTTACCCGTTATATTTAAATAATTTGTTATGACAACAGCGCTTGCTTTATTATCGGGGGGATTGGACAGCACCCTCGCCATACATGTAATCAAGAAACAGGGAATTGATGTTATTGCTCTGACTTTTACCACCGTATTCTGCCTCTGTACATCAAAAGGTAATTGTAAGTTGGAAGCAGTTAAAGTTTCTGAAAAACTCGGCATACCGGTTAAGGTTATAAATACGACCAAAAGTTTTCTGGAAATCGTAAAGAAACCAAAACACGGCTATGGCAAGAACATGAATCCCTGTATAGACTGCCGCATTAATATCTTCAGGGCTGCCGGTGAATATATGAAGGAGATTGGAGCAGACTTTATCATTACAGGAGAGGTCTTAGGTCAGCGTCCCATGTCACAGAGAAAAGAGGCGATGAAAACAATTGACAGGGAAGCGGGTTTGACAGGACTTGTCTTGAGGCCACTTTGCGCAAAGCATCTTGAACCTACAATTCCTGAAAAAGAGGGACTGGTAAATAGAGATGAATTACTTGAAATTAAGGGGCGTTCACGAAAGGACCAGATACAGCTTGCGGATATTTTTGAAGTGACAGATTATCCATGTGCGTCTGGCGGTTGTCTATTAACCGACCCGGAATTCGCCAACAGAATGAAGGATTCGGTTAATCACGGAGATCCGGGAGTAAATGAGGTTAATCTGTTAAAGGTAGGAAGGCATTTCAGGATTGACGACAAAACCAAGGTTATTGTCAGCCGCAGGGAAGAGGAAAATTCTGTAGTAGAAAAACTGGCAACAGTCCACGATTTTTTGCTGGAAATGAAAGATATAACCGGTCCATTGGCCATTATCAGGGGCGAGATTAGCGAAGAAAAGTTAAAGATTGCGGCGCAACTGACAGCAAGAAGCAGTAAAGCCAAATCTGAACCATCTGCTGAGGTTATAATATCTAAAGCTCAAACGGGGTCCATGCAAAGGGTATTGAGTGTCCCTCAAATTGATCCGGATCTTGTAAAAGAGTTAATGATAAAAAAATAACATTTCATATTACTGAATAATTATTTCATGCTTATGCCTAAATTTTTGTTGGTGAAAAACAGGGGATTATTGCCCAAAACCTACAAAACACCCACATGTGTAATCAAAAAAGAATCAATGTCATACCAGCTTTTTTTATACGGTATTCAATGTTTGAACACCAGAGTGTACGTTATAATTTAATATGGCAATGCCCTAACACATTGATATAAAAGGAATTAATCTTTCCCATCCTCTCAACTCCCGAATCTTTACACTGTAAACCAAAATATTTTTTTAAATCATAAAATAGAATAAAAAAAGCTAAAGATTGGCATATTCCATGCGATAATAACAATATATAGTTTTGAGAGGAGAACAAAGCTATTGCCTGGTTTCACATATGTAAAAATAACATCTTGACATATCTTTTATTTAATCTAAAATTTACAGGAGTTCAGGTATGTAAATAGTGTCATGCGATAAGCGAGACTCTTAATTATTAAACTACAGGATTATGAACAATATTCATCACCCATTTTTCGGTATACCACTAAGCAAGCTCGAAGATTTCTTACAGGATTCAATATACTTTAGAGATACCAGGGCACGTACGCGTTTTCCAAGCTTAAGACATGGAGAGGATGACAACGGGAATGAAAGGTTGTATGTCTTTGACAGGTTTTTAATGCATCATGACTATGTAATACAAAAATCATCAGGGAAACGATTTGTTCAAATAACAAATGATAAAAATGAGATTCATAGAAGCGGCAATGTCGTCCCCGGCGCCATGACTGTCTCAAAAATAATACTCCCTCTTGAAATACTTATACCGGAATTAGAGATACACAACGTCAGTATTAAGTTCACCAATTCATCCATTTACGACGAGAAAACAAAAGATGTCTACTCCTTTCAATTCGTAAACCGTGAACAAATACAAATCAATGTAAATACATTCCAGTCACAGGATACAGTTGCCAAAACCGTTATAACAGGGAGTATCAACCCTTTCAGAGAAAAATCGACGAAAGTTAAAGAAGAAGATGTCAACGAAACAAAACTGGATTCCATTCGAGAATACCTGGGCACATTGGCGGTTGAAGGTGAAGCCTATATACAAAAAGACAGCTATAGAGACTATACCTATCCACTTTCCTACATTTCTACACTACCTTCTGCCGCAATTGTCAAGCAGATGGAAGGGAATGGTGGAATGATAAATATGTTGAAAATGGATTTTGGGAATGTTGATATGATACCAATAACTGACGAAAAAGGACCAATAGTAAAACTTGAAAGGGCAAGACCAAGAGCCTCTTTTAATAAAATAATAACAGAAATTGTAAATGGGGTTGTTACCTATTATCGGGGACTTGCCATAGTAAACCCGGTTGCAAGGTTCAGAAAACCCACTACGTCTGTGATTTTACCTGCAAAGTAACCACCTTATGGATTCATCATTCCGCATCGTGAGAACCACGTATTGTCATATCGTTCTTCTTTTAGCCCTGTTTCCTACTATCACAGGTTGTTCCAACCGTGCTCCTGCTTCAAACAAAAACACATATGAAATAATAATAAATGACAAAATATCCCATGCAGAAGTTGCTTTTACTCAAAAAGGCCGTACAATAGGCTTAATGTTTCGGGATAGATTAGACAACGATCATGGAATGTTGTTTATTTATCCACAAGAGCAGAATTTATCATTCTGGATGAAAAATACAAAAATTCCTCTTTCTATTGCCTTTATAAATTCTAAAGGAATAATTACTCAGATAGACTCTATGACCCCGTACAGTTTAATGAGCCATACTTCGAAAGAGAAAGTGAAATACGCTCTTGAAATGGAACAAGGCTGGTTCCGAAAAAATGAAATTAAGGCCGGCAGCAAGGTGAGCTTCTCTTCTGAAATTCAATACCTGAAAGTAGAGTAAATAAATATGAAAGCAATAATATTTGATCTTGATGATACGTTATATGATTGCACTGGCTCACTGCTTGAAGCGTCCCGAAAGCGTGCGGCAAAAGCAATGGTTAACGCCGGGCTACCTTGCACTGAAGAAGAAGCATATGTAATGCAAAAAGAAATTTCTGAAGAACATGGCCCCTACTATCCTGTTTTCAATGAGATAGCAAACAAATACAACAAAGACCATGACTTCGTCAGTACTATTCTGAAGACTTATAACAGTAATGAAGTGACAGACATACAGCTCTTTCCGGATGTTGTTCCGACGTTAAAAACATTAGCACAGGAAAATTATAAGCTGTTCCTGCTGACAACAGGAATCCACGAAAGACAACACAAAAAGATAGAGTTACTGAAGCTGAAACCATACTTTGATGAAATAATAATTAATGACCAGGAAGTTGGGCTATTAATGGAAGATTGCTTTGAGGCCATTGTCAGAAAGTATTCTTTAAGCCCACATAATGTTACAGTCGTTGGAGATCGGGTAAGGGAAGAGCTGAGAATCGCAAAAACCAAGGGAATGGTAACTGTCCAGATGTTACATGGAAGGTTTAAGGAAGAAACGGCTTTTGATAACTCAAACAAACCCGATTACAAAATAAAACGTTTTTTCCAGCTACCCACTTTGCTCAAATTGAAGGATATTGGGACAACGCATAAAAATCTGAAAATATTAGCATTTGGCGGAGGAACCGGTCTCCCAATCGCGCTTGAGGGCCTGAAAACATATAGTGAAGACCTGACGGCAATTGTGACCGTTACAGACTCAGGCAGAAGCTCAGGTGTTATTAGAGAACAATACGGCATCCTGCCTCCCGGTGATGTGAGAAACTGTCTGGTCGCGCTTTCAGAAACGGAGGAGCAGGAAAAAGACCTTTACCAACTTTTTCAGTACCGGTTTAATAAAGGGTCGCTAAATGGAATGAGCCTCGGTAATCTATTGATGGCCGCGTTAACAGATTTAACAGGAAGTTTTGAACATGCCATTAAAAAAGCAAGTAAAATACTGGCAATCAAGGGGAAGGTCCTGCCTGCTACCCTTACCAGCACTCACATTTGTGCTGAGTTAAAGGACGGTTCGATTGTCGAAGAAGAGTTTAATGTCCGTGGCCTCCAGAAAGCGCCGATAGAAAGGCTTTTTCTGAAATCAAATGACGCCAAATGTCCACCGGACGCAATCAGTGAAATTGAAAAAGCGGATGTAATTGTAATTGGTCCGGGAAGCCTTTACACAAGCATTATTTGCAATCTCCTTGTCGGTGGTATTAAAGACGCGTTACAGAATACAAAAGCAGTAAAAATATACCTATGTAACATCGTCACACAACCCGGACAAACTGATAATTATACGGCATCAGAACATATTAAGGCTGTTACAAGATATCTTGGCGATGGTGTATTGGATTATGTGCTGGTTAACAATAACTTTCCACGTAAAGAAATAATTGAAAAATATAGAAAAGGGGGCGCTGATATTGTCGCCCTTGATGACGACCTTGAAAATAATAATGTAGCGGTAGAGGTTACCGATTTAATTGAAAATCTTGATCACCAGAGAGTCTTGTGGGAAAAACAAGACTTGATAAGACACGACCCTGAGAAGCTGGCAGATTCTATCTGCAGGATTTTTGCAAAATTATGTCCCTGATATCACCCCGGATACAAGCAATCATTTTTGATCTGGACGATACCCTGTACGATTGCAGCGGAACTCTTGTTTTAAAAAGAAAAGAACTTGCCGCAATAATCATATCAAAGGCAATCAATTGTTCAGAAGCAGAAGCTTTACAATTACAATTAAAACTTGAAGACCGCCTTGGCCCGGAAGCTGACATTTCACGTGAAATTGCCAGTTTATACAACCTTTCAGAAGATTTCTGCAAAGAAATCGATAATACCATTAATATTTCTGAGGTGGAAGGCGCTGTTTTATTTCCTGACGCGATGGATTCCATTAATAAATTAATAATGACTGGCTATAAGCTATTCCTTGTTACTTTTGGTAATAGAGAGATGCAGGAGAAAAAGATAAAACTCCTTGGTCTTGAAAGAGTATTTGACGAAATAATCATAACGGAAACACATCGAGGAAAGGAGAAATGCTTTAGAGAGATTTTAACTAAGCACAATTTAGCAGCGGAACAGGTCCTTTGTGTTGGAGACAAGGTTAAAGATGAAATTGAAGTAGGAAAGAAGCTTGGCATGTCCACCGCATTAATGAAACATGGCAGGCACTACCATTTCTATAAATCTGAAATTGGTAATGAAGGATCTTATATGCACATTACTAAAATTTCAGACTTGTTGGAAAGTGATGAGGATTATTAAAGAGGGAGGTTTCTGTACACACTGATTTTTATCCGGCATTTACTCTCAGTTCTTTACAGTAACATCCGATGATAAAGCATTTTTACATATGAAGTCACATCTCATTTATAAAACATGCACATGGCGGTATTGGGGATATGAATCCCAATTACTCCATTCCGGTCAGGACATTCTGTCTTTATCCACCACCTCACCAGGAAGTGTTCCCAATCCCGGCCAGATCTTTCTTCCCGGATAGATGGCTGTTTTTATGCCTGTATGAACATCGTCGGCAATAATGGCCCCAAGTTTTCTTCTGCCTGTATCAACCGGTTTCCCCTTCACAACAGATCTTACATTTTTATTATCGTGTTTTAAATTTGCCGTTATTGTCCCGGCGCCTAAATTACTGTTTTTACCAATAATGCTATCTCCTACATAAGAGAGGTGAGGTACTTTCGCATTGTCCATAATTATACTGTTTTTTATCTCTACCGCCTGTCCGATATGACAGCCATTTCCGATAGAAGTATTACCTCTTAAATAGCAATTAGGCCCAATACTGCAATTTTCGCCAATAACTACATCTCCTTTTATATATGTTCCGGACAGGATTTCCGTACCCTTTCCTACTATCAGTTTTCCCTTTACAGTAACATTTTTTTCTACTTTTCCTTTTATATCACTCTTTATTTTAGAAACCAGGATGCTGTTTGCTTCAATTAAATCCCATGGATATCCCACGGACAGCCAGTGTCCTTTTACCATTTCACACACGACTTTCTCTTTTTTAACAAGCGCATTTATATAATCAACTATTTCATATTCCCCTCTTTGACTTTTCCTGAGCTTAATCTTAAAGATAGATTTATCAAAAACATATAATCCTGTATTCGCTATATCTGAAACAAACTGTTCAGGCTTTTCAACAATCTTTTTAACCTCTTTACCCTTTACAACAAAAACGCCAAACCTGTCCGGAGCTTCAACCTCACATCCCAACACCGCATATCTATGTTTCAAGCACGCCTTTATATCTCTCTTTGAGAAAATATCATCTCCGCCTATAACAATAAATTTATCCTTAATCAACTCTTCAACAGATTTCAGTGCATGTCCGGTACCCAACTGTCTTTTCTGCTCAGCATATTTTATTTTTAATTTCCCATACTTGTGACCTATTTCATCTATTATCATCTCTTTCTTATAACCAACAATGACAATAACTTCGTTCACCAATCCCTGCAAAGCGTCAAGATTGTGCTTAACAATCTCTTTATTCATCACCTTAAGTAATGGTTTAGGCATGGTCAACGTTAAAGGCCAGGTTCTTGTGCTCTTTCCCGCAGCCATTATTACCGCTTGTATCATATCCCTATCTCTTTCTTCATCTCTTTCGCAATATCATTTGCTATTTTCTGAATTTCTCTTTTATTCTCGCCTTCAATCATAATTCTGCATAGATTCTGTGTTCCTGAATACCTTACAAGGACTCTCCCTTTTTTACTCAGGTGTGATTCCGCGCGCTTGATATTCTTGTATATTTTCAGCTTATTAATATTCTTTTTTTCCTTCACGGCAACATTAACAATCACCTGCGGCAGAGACTTCATACATTCTGCCAATTTGCTTAGCTTTGTTCTTTTTTCTTTGATAATTTTTAATAATTGCAAAGCTGAAATTATTCCATCTCCCGTGGTTGTATAATTTGAGAATATTATATGCCCCGACTGCTCCCCCCCTAAAACATATCCTTTTCTCCTCATCTCGTCAACAACGTGTCTGTCGCCAACATTTGTCTTAACCACTTTAATCTTTTTCTTTTCCATAGCAATATCAAAGCCTTTATTCGCCATAACAGTGACAACAACGTGGTTCTTCTTCAACGACCCATTCTCTTTCAGGTCAATCGCGCATATCGCAATAATATGGTCGCCATCGACGATTCGCCCTTTTTCATCACAAACAATCACTCTGTCCGCGTCCCCATCAAGTGCTATCCCGATATCCGCCTTTTCCTTTTTTACAAGAGCCATCATCTTTTCTGGATGTATGGCGCCGCAATCTAAGTTTATGTTCAATCCGTCAGGCTTATCGTTCAGTACAACTACTTCTGCTCCCAGCTCACTTAATATATACGGTGCGGTATTGTAAGCCGCGCCATTAGCACAGTCCAGCACTATTTTTAATCCTTTCAGGTTCATGCTGTTTACAGAAGCCTTAACAAACTCTATATATCTTCCTTTTGCGTCAGCAATTCTGTACGCTTTCCCAATCAGATCTCCTTTTATCTGTTCAGTCTTTACTTTTTCTGACAAAATATATTTTTCAATCTCTTCCTCTACATTATCCGGCAGTTTATGCCCATCTTCACTGAAAATCTTTATCCCGTTATCTTCAGCAGGATTATGTGATGCGCTCAGCACAATACCGGCATCTGCGTTTAACGATTTAGTCAGGTGTGCAATCGCCGGTGTTGGCATAGGACCGACAAGTAAAACATCCGCACCTACTGAAATAATACCTGAAGCCAGTGCATTTTCCAGCATATAGCCACTAATTCGGGTGTCTTTACCTATTACAAATTTAGGTTTTTCTTTTCCACACTTTTCCTTGAAAACGTGAGCGACTGCTTTTCCGACACTCAATACAACTTCAGGAGTCATTGGATACACATTAGCAACCCCTCTAATCCCGTCTGTTCCAAATAATTTTCCCATTTACATTCACTTTATAGTATAAAAGTTAGAATAAAGATATCCCTTTCGAAAGGATTCCAGAACCGGGTCCTCTTGAAAGAGAAACAAGTCACATTTCTGTAACCTCAAAATATGACATGAACAATAAATATTGATAGGCAGTACTCGGCTTGATAAGTAATCATAGAGGCGTGGCGCGAGGAATGAATAACGTAGAAGAAAACTAGAATTGAGAGGCACTCACTTCGAAAAGCACGTGCCTCTCAATTTAGTATGTCAAGATTGAAAGCTTAAAGTAAAACAGGTATGTCAAACCATCTCCTTGAATTTTTTACCTACCTTAAAACCTACCGTCCTGCTGGCCTTGACCTTAATTGTGTCACCAGTCTGAGGGTTTCTTGCCGTTCGAGCTTTTCTTTTCTTTACTGAAAAAGTACCAAACCCTATCAGCTGTACACTTTTATCTTTTTTTACACCTTTGGTAATACCACATAACACAGCATTTACCGCTCGCTCTCCCCCAGCTTTTGATGTACCTAACTCTTTTGATACAGCTTCAACTAAATCCTGCTTATTCATACAACCCCCTTTCTAAAAGGAAAAAAAGCCCACAAAAATATAACACCAACAACCCATGTTACATTGCCATACCAATTATCTGACCTTCAAATACAAGTTTGCCATTTGCTATTCCCTGAACGTCAAAAATAGCCCTCCTGGCCCGTAATTCAATATTCTTTGCAACAATGATCAATTTATCACCCGGAAGTACTTTCCCTCGAAATTTAACCTTATCTATTCCACCAAAACCAAAAAACTTTTCTGTCTGAATGGAACTCTTAAAATAATAGGTACACAATTGCGCGGAAGCTTCTACCATTAATACTCCTGGCATAAGAGGATTGCCCGGGATATGGCCACGTACCCAGAATTCGTCTTCTTTTATATCCTTATAACCAATAATTATTTTGTTCTCAGGATCAAATCTAAGTATTCCGCTTAACTGTTCCATCTCGTAACGATGCGGGACCAAGACCCTGATACGATCAATATCGGCCATTACCTCGTTTAAATCAATTGTATCTATATCTACTAGGAATTTCTGCGGCATTGCAAAATACTATTATTAAGATATATTTTTGTCAATAAAAAATTATAAATAAAAGATATGGTAGCGGCGCAGGGACTCGAACCCCGGACCTACGGATTATGATTCCGCCGCTCTAACCAGCTGAGCTACACCGCCACAATGAAATGCGTCCTGCTAAAGATATTTGAAACATTATCATAACAGAGTGCAATAGTATACATTATATATCCGATAGATCAAGTCGTTAATTTACAACGACAACAAGTAATATGAAGCAGAGACAAAGACGCTCATACGCTCTCTATAAAAACCGCAGATATCTGAAAAATTATCCTCTATCTTATTACCTTTCCTATCTCCTTTTTAATTTTATCAACCTTCGGACCAAAACTACTTCTACCATATTGCTCCAGTAATTTGTCATACTTATAACTCCTCGCGGAAGCCAGCCCCAGGCCATCACCCTGTACCCCGTATTCATAAACCATAATTACCTCTTGCCTGGTATCAACCAGATAAAAAGGCTCTCTGTTGTTATACCGGCTACCTACTACCGCAAATACATGCTTTGCAGCCGCGCCGCCATCACCCTGGGCGACTACATAATCAGGTGAGGTTTTAATAAGTACAAGCACAAGTAATACGATAACTACTCCCAGCAAGATTGTGTTTATTCCGTATTTTTTAAGCATTTTTATTTCCTCCAGGGTTTATCTCATATGTATAGGGGATTCAAAAAACACGATAAATCACAAAAGATGGCTTTTGTGATTTTCGTGAGGAAAAGTATTTGCCGCGGGTCTAACTTGATGAAAATGTATATTATCGCCCATATATCGGAACCCGAATTTGTACATTTTTTTTACCTTTTGTAAAAGCACGGGTTTCCTCCTCCTCCCTGATCAAAACGGTAGGCTTTATGAGTATGATCAGATTGCCTGTTGTTGCAATATCCCTGTCAATCGTACTACTGGAAAACAGTCTTTTTACAATGGGGATCTTGGAAAGTATCGGAACTCCTTTAGACGACTTAGCCTCTGAGCGTTTACCCAAACCGCCAATCATGAGAATTCCTTTGTCTGGCACACAAACGGTAACAGACAATTCCTGCTTAATAGTTTGGGGACGCTGTATTTTATTTGTTGCAGCCGCTGCACCTCCACCGCCTGATGGGACTGACCCAACTGTTGTAAAATCAGTTTCTACAAGCGTTACATCGGTAATAACCGGATGTACTTCCAAATATACATATTTCCGGTCCGCGCTTACAACAGGCCTCACATTAAATGTGGTCCCTTCGTCTATTTCCGCCATCACCGGTTGTGGTGTCTGACTGACAATTGTATAGCTTTGTATATAGCTTTCTGTTGTAACAACTTTTATAGTTCCTCTCTGTGTATTTGACAACGTTATCTTCGGAGCAGTAACGGTCTCTGCCTCATCACTCTCCTGCACTGCCTTTAAAAAGCCCTTAAGAAAGAAGCTATCAAAAATCTGGTAAGTAAGATTCAGCCCTGATGACCCGGCGGCTCCCGCAGCGCCGGCAACTACTCCGGAGTCAGAAAACGTATCCCCTGCCGCAGAAAAAATACCGGGGAGAAGATTGCCTGAAGAGTCCTGACCGGGAGTATCGGCGATGTTTCTGGTAGAATGATCAGGGCTTCCGTCAAAATCTATAATATTATGCCCAAATGTCTCAAGGAAATTATCCGATACTGCAATAAACCGTGCTTCAATTTTTATCTGAAGATCGGCAGATGATCTCAGTGCAGCAAGAAGATCTTCAACCCGCCTGTGAACATTCGCAACATGTGTTACAACGATATCTCCCAGCATGCCCTCTCTTGCTGCTATTAAACCTCTGCCGCCGCTGCCAGTGCCAGTTCCTGACTTCCAAGACTGAGGTTCTATCGTACTGGTAATCAATTTAATGATTTCCTTGACCCTGTCATAGGCGCCCTTGTTTGCACCGGCAGGTTTCGCCTCTTCATATGACTCCTGTGCAGACAGTTGACCCGTTAAGTTTAGACGGTCCTCCATGTTTATGAGCAGATCACGGACATCATAAACCCTCAATTCCAACGGCTCTTTAGTAATATGGACGACATTATCCTTTACCAGGTACCCCGAGCCTTTTGGCAGGATATACTCCAGGATTACAGAAAGAGGCACATCATTAAGCTTAACATTTATATTTTCATCCCTCGCATCTTTGTGCAAAAAGAAGTTCAGCCCGGACTTTTCCTGAAGAAATGAGATTATATCGCGAAGAGTAGTATCTATAAACTCAATTGAAAATCTCTCCTCCAGTTTCATTTGCATTTCCTGAGAAATTGATTGCGGTACTGGAGAAGGTGAAAGCATCAGCCTCTTTGTATGCTCGCGACTCTCTTCAAGTCTTTTTGTCGGGATTTCTCTTTTTGTCCTCTCCTCAATATCCTTCCATTCCGCCTCTGTAGTAAACTGCATTATATCATTATATGGTATTGACTTTTCTTTCAGGTTTTCAAAGTATTTGTTTCTCTCCCGCGCATCTACTTCTGCTATTTTTTTTAATATTGTTTCGTGCTTCGTCTCTTCCCTCAACACCTGAGCATTTTCTTTTAAGACAAGAGCTGTTTCGTCAGCAGGCATGGTTTTTAATATAGCATCCGCTATACCAATGACATCACCATATCTTTTCTCTTTTGTCGCTCGCCTTGCATCTCGAATCAGTTGTTTCCGTATTTCAGGTGAAATTGTAACAGACGAAACTTCTACCTGCTTTTTCAGTACCATCTTTTCACCACTTCGCCTGATACCTCTCTTTTTTAATACATCGGAAGAATATGAATTTGCTCTATTTACTGTTTTGCTGCTTTCATCTTCCTGATAAGAAGGAGATTGAGGTGTGTTGGATAATGCATTTTCGCTTAATCTCACATCTTTATCTCTTTTTGCACTGTTCACCCGGTTTGATGTCGACTGGCAGGCGTTTATTATGAGAAGCAAACAAACCATTGTAATTGTAGTGGTTTTTTTATTAATAATTTTCATAATATTACTTAAACTCAGTACTGTGCAGTTTCTGCCCCTTCTATTATTGGTCTTTAATATAGCTACACTCTTTTCAAACGGTTTTCCCGCTTTGTCAACGCTTCTGTGGCGATACCCTCTTGAGAAACTATAGGTCTCGCTTTTCATCCATATTTATGGATAATCCCTCTTCCTCTACTCTGATTATCGTATCAGACTCGTTCAACCACAATTCATTTACATTACCATTCTCATCTTTATATTTTATCATGGAAGTAGACTTCATATAAGTCTCTCCCGGTACCATCCTGGTGCCAGCAAACTCTCCTTCTTCATCCAATATGAGTACCTTTCGCGTTAATGTTGTTGGCCTGTGTGCATTATAGACAATTTCTTGTAGTAGACAATTGGTCGAGAAATCAAGCATTTTTCCTCCTACAACTTTTATTTTGCCAATCTCCTCCCCTGCTTTTGTTGCAAATCCATGTTCATGCCACCGCCCCTCTATCTCTTTTTTTACAGATATGAAAGCAAGTCCATCAATCACACCTTTTAAAAAAATTTCTGTATTCTCTGTTGCATCAGCGTCTTCATATTGAACGACGGCGACTTGCTCTTCCTCTTTTACCATCATGATTGTTGTCGGCCCGGTGAAGAGAGTTGGGCGCTTAATTTGTTTTGCCCAGGAAGAATCATTGTTTTTGATTGCCAGGTTTGACTTGTATATTATATTTTCTGATTTCTTTGGACCCGCAAGTTTGATAATAGACTGAACACCATTAACACCGCTGGAAACCCTTGATTGCTGCTTCCTACTGCTATATGGAGAAAGGAAAAGGATACAAGCGACATTATATAAACAAAAAAGCAAAATCAAAGACAAAATAGTCTTAAACGCATAGCCGTATAATTTTTCTTTTGGTACCGTTCGCATCATTTATTACCTGTCTTAAAGTCCGGGACAAAAGCATGGATTACAACATCCACGACTGAAGAAGGCCGGGGCCCTTTTCTCTCTTCAGGCAAGCCCGGTCTGAGTGGCTCCTCTGCGCCTTCCAGTATTCGAACTCTATTCAGTTCTCCGTGAATACCAATGCTCTTTATCTCAAAGGACAACTTTGATTTCAAAAATTCGTTAATTAAAAGAAGCAGGCTTGTCACATTCATACTTACCTTTAAAGTAAATGGAATAACATCATACCGTTCTGTGTTGGCATTAGCAGATTTCGTGTTACCTGTATCGAAATTGATACCCCCAAGATAATCAACTTTTAATTCTTCATTCAAAATAATATTGACCAGCTCTTCTATAATCCAGAATCTTTTCTGTTCCGGAGCAATTTGATCCCAGGTAGGAATTTGCAGATTCCATCGTCTAAATGGTAATGCATTTTCAGCGAAGGAAATTTCCCGCATCTTTATCTTATCCAGAAGAACATTTATTCCATGAATATACCTGTTTGTCCATAATGCTTCGTCCTTAATCTCTTCACCATTTACCGATTCGAAAATTTTTTCGAGGTAACTGTCCCGTTCCTGATAAAACAGCTCATATTCATGCTGGGCCTTTTTGATCTCCTTCAGTTTTGCCTTTTCTGCCTTTATCCAATTTTCATTGCGAATTTTATAACCTTTGTTTTCATATCTTTCTAATCTCGTCAGCAATCTTTCAAGGCCCTCTCTCTTCTCAGCATTTCTTGTCCGGAACGGACTTACAACAACTAAGTAAAAAACTATCACAAAGACCATTCCAAGCCCAACAGAGAGCCATGCCTTATCTGTTTTAATACCTGGAATATTCATTCTGTTATCCATTCTCTTGATCAATCATTATCAATTCATCTGCAGAAACTAATTTAACGAATTTACTATACATTGTAATTCAAAGCGTATCGGAGCACTCTTTATATTATCAACCATATTTTTATTGTCAGAAACTATGACATGATGTACAGAGCCTTGCACCAACCTTACATCACTGAACACAGGGGCTTCTTGATCAGACAATATTAACTCCTCTAAAGGTTTTACTACTTTTTCTGCTATATATGAGACCTCAGGAGCATAACTTTCACCCTTTATTTTTATAATCAACACCTCCTTTGAAGTATCAATATTTTTGGATGTAGTTGCTTCTTTTTTCCCAAAAAAATCTTTACTGCTTATCCTTTTATTTTTTCCAACCTCAGGTTTTCCCCATAGAGATTCTATGCTTAACAAATATAGATTCTCCGGAACTGTATTGATAATCTTATTAATAACTTCTATCCAGAAGTGTCCCAGATTACCCATTGCCGCCCATAAATATAAATTCTCTTCTTCTGTTTTAACCTTTGTCTCTATTATCTTAAAAGCCCTTTCCAGCCTCTTCGTTTCGTCCAGTGTTCTGGTAACGATATCTAAACTATTCGAAAGAGGTTTCCATAATAAGTAATCCTTAACACTCTGTGTAAAAAAACTTAAAAAAATCACAATCACAATAACACTGGCATAAATTTTCCACTTTGAAGCCCGCTTCTCTTTAACAAATTCATACGGAAGCAGGTTTATCTTGATTTTACCCAGGTTTAAACCCTGCAGGGCAAGTCCTAATGCGGTTTCAAAGCCATAAATATTTTTTTTGTTATCACGGGATGATCAAAATCTTTTACTATTCTGATATTATCTAACAAGTCAAGAAACCGAACTTCACTTTCCAGGTTTTCATCAACAAATTTAATCTTTTCATCATCTTCAAATACATCACCCATTAAGTATAACGTTTTCGGCTTAGTACCTTTTGAGACAGAGATATAATACCCGATTGATCTCTGTATCTCCCGTATAAGGGTCATATTTACTTCTGAAATAGGAATGCTTCTATTCCAGTATTTTGACTTTCCTACCACGATAAAATCAGTATTCCCCTGCTCAACATTGATAACAATAGCATCTTCGCTTGAATCCGAACCTAAACTAACAAGATTGTAGATTGCAATAGGGGTAATTTGAATAGCATCCAGGTTTACTCTTATTGGGGCCAGGCCAGGTAAAAGACCAAATATATTTTCTTTTTTTGTGGCAAATAACCCTATTTTAACACCTCTATTTTCCGTTCCATCGTCAACAAATTGTTGATAGTCCCACACAATTTCTTCGGGTTCAAAAGGGACCTGCTTACGTAATTCAAATTTTAATGCGTCTCCAATACGGTTCTGTTTAATTGGTGGCAGGGTAAAAAACCTTGAAAGTATCATTTTCCCGGAAAGAGAAACAATTACTTTGTCTGACTTACTGATTAAATTACGCTCTTTAAAAACGCCTATCGCATGCTCAATAAGTTCCGGTTTTTTAAGCGATCTTTCATGGTCCTGTGATAAAAAGCCAATCCTGTCAATTGCTTCCACAAACAGTTGCCCATCACGGAAGCTTGCCTTTACGGCTTTTATACTGCTATCGCAAATCTCCAGCCCCCAGGCGCTTTTATTCCCGGACAGCCCAATGGCACTGAATCCCTTTTTGTAAATATCTTTAAAATTCATGATACATTAAATGTAGTATTAATTCGTGCAATTAGTGTCTATACAGGGCAATAATCTCCTTTGCGATTGACTCCGGACCTTCATGTTCCTCTGCCTCCAGCCATTGAACATCGGAAAAACCTCTGAACCATGTCATCTGTCTTTTGGCAAACCTGCGGGTATTCAACTTTACCATATCTTTCACATCATCCAGGGAAAGTCCGCCATCAAGATATTCAATAACCTCCTTATAACCAAGCGCCTGCTTTGCCTGCTTGCTTAAACCTCTGGGATTATTCAACAAAGATTGCACTTCGTCAATAAGCCCTTTATCAAACATTATCTCAACCCGTTCATTAATCCTCCGGTACATATCTTCCCTGTCTCGTCCGATACAGATGATCTTAAACTGATAACCCTTTCTTTCCTGTTTATTTTTTTTCTGTAGTACAGAAAGAGACTCGCCTGTTATTCTATATACCTCAATAGCACGTATGATACGTCGGAGATTGTTCGGATGAAATTCAGCCGCTTTAACAGGATCTATCTTTTGCAGAATATCGTGAACGTGCTTATTACCCTTCTTTTCCGCAAGCTCTTCCAACTCTCTACGAATACTCCAGTCTGCTTCAGGACCTTTGAAAATACCGTCAACAAGACCTTTTATATAAAGAGGGCTTCCACCGACAATCAGAAACTTCAGTTCTTTACTGCCAGCATTGTTTACCAATGCTTCCACATCATCAACATACTTACCGACACTATAGCTCTCCCATGGATCAATAATATCGATAAAATGGTGCGGAACAATCTTCTTCATATCGGGTGATGGCTTTGCAGTCCCAATATCCATTCCACGGTAAAAAAGCATTGAATCCGCGGAGATGATCTCACCTTTAATCATCTGTGCGGCAATAAACCCGATCTCAGTTTTATCACAGGCCGTTGGCCCGGTAAGTATTGTAATAGTCATTTCACTAACAGACAAAAATCATAACTCTCAGGAAAACAGGAAATACAGGAGACGATTCATTGAAAAAATTCTTGACATCTTACCTCCCAATGAGTAACTTACGCAAATTATATGGTTATTTACCTATATCATGCAGTCTGTCCAGTGGACTCTGAAGACTATCAATTTTGCTTTACATGACATGGGTACAAATCTCAGTTGTTTTGACGTCGGCATGGCCCTACAATGTTTGTAAAACCCTGATATTGACGCCGTTTTCCAACATATGGGTAGCAAAACTGTGGCGCAAAGTATGACAACCCACGCGCTTCAAAATACCTGCTCGATTAACGGCGCTTTTAACTGCTTTTTGAAGGCACGATTCCATAACATGATGTCGCATTTTACGGCCAGATCTTGGATCAACGGATCTTTTTTTTGCGGGAAAGACATATTGCCAGCGGGTCTCACCTTCTGCGTTCGGATATTTACGGGCTAAAACTTCTGGTAGATAAACTTTTCCGAAACCATCTTCACTGTCACGGTGATGAAGATTGATTACATACCTTATGTGTGTTTGAAGCTCTTCGCGGACGTTCCCGGGTAGTAAGGTAGTCCTGTCTTTGCCGCCTTTACCCCCGCGAACAAAAATTTTATTTTGGCCAAAATCAACGTCCTGGATGCGCAGTCTTATACATTCCATAAGACGCAGGCCTGAACCGTACAGTAATTTTGACATTAATGCATGCGTTCCGCGCATCATTTGAAGCAGGTTTTTGACCTCTTCTTGAGTAAGGACTGTTGGTGGCCGTTGTTGCTTTTTAGAGCGAATAGGTGAGATTTTACCGTCAAGAGGCAGATCAAGAACTTCACGGTAAAGGAAGATAATGGCGTTTAGTGCCTGACGCTGGGTCGAAGCTGAAACCTTTCCTTGTGTCGTCAGGTTAGATAAAAACCTCTCAACATGCTGAGAACTGAGGTCCTTTGGATGTGTCTTGTTGCCGAAAAAACGTACGTAACGCAATATCCACTGGCAATATGAGGTTTCAGTGCGGTAGGCATAATGATGGTAGCGCAAAACCTCCCGTACCTGGTCCATCAACTTTAAAGAGGTATTGGGGCGAAACTTGGGCTTATCTTCCATGATTGCCCCAATATATCGCAATAAGTGGAAAACGTCAAGCTGGTTTTAATAAGCGGACAAGGCTTTCCGCTTTTATATGTTTAATATCATAATAAGTGTAAATATTTTCCATCTATAGCAAGTAA
The DNA here is from genome assembly GCF_002443295.1 of Candidatus Scalindua japonica. Taxonomy (NCBI): domain Bacteria; kingdom Pseudomonadati; phylum Planctomycetota; class Candidatus Brocadiia; order Candidatus Brocadiales; family Candidatus Scalinduaceae; genus Candidatus Scalindua; species Candidatus Scalindua japonica. Next base: position 137,412 of record NZ_BAOS01000022.1, read on the forward strand.
TATCATGGAAATTTTCCACTTATTGCACTGTTCGGCAGAGATAAATACAAAAGGACATGTAGCATGAGTAAATCTACTAAAATAAAAGAACTAACATCACATGAAGTGAGCCAACTGCTTACTAATAAGAAATTTTCTAAGTTGAAACCTTCAAGCTGCAATCTATGTGGAGAGAAAAAAAGGTTTTTAAGAAGAATATTTGAGGTCTACGGAGTGGCAAAAAGAAAACACTCTGACGACAAGACTCAGAATAATATTCGATTAGAATTCAAACAACAATATTCCATAGATTTCATCTTCTTCAAAACAAATGATGGACGATTGTTTGTAGACAGCGCAGTGTGTGAGGAATGTAAATCTACAGCAATTGTATATGATATTGATTTGTTCGATCCGGACACTATTTTTGAAATTTCAAAACTTACTGGACAATCTAAAGAAGAGATAATAATGGGCTTAAGAAAAACTTCTGATATGCTGGAAAATGAGTGAATTGAGCCGAACAATTAAATTCAGTTGACCAAAAATGCACTTGTGGTTTGACCAATGCTTATAAAGTAATAAAGTTTTCAGTTTTTCAAACGTCAATAGGTTTACCATTATTGTCAACTGATTCAGACGTTATGCATTCAATAGAAGAATATGACCCTTGAAATCATCCATGTTTCTACATCTGATGAAATCGTTGTCGTTGAACGTTTGGCGCAGGAAATTTGGACGCAACACTTCACACCAATAATTGGCGCATCACAAGTGGTATATATGCTCGAAAAATTTCAAAGTGCTGAAGCCATTTTGTCTCAGATTAATAGTGGTTGGGAATATTATTTGGTAACGGTCGACAATGAGATGGTTGGATACGCAGGATTAGTTCCTGACATCGACGCTAAGAGATTGATGTTGAGTAAGATCTACGTAAAGCAATCGGCACGTGGTAAAAGCGTGGGCAAGTCAATTCTTGATTTTGTTGAACGAAAATGCAAGTTAGAGGATCTTAACACCTTATGGTTGACAGTGAATCGTTTCAATAATGGCGCAATTTCATGGTATGAGCATCGTGGTTTTGTCACTATTAATGAAGTAAAAAAAGATATTGGAGGCGGTTTTATTATGGATGATTATGTCATGGAGAGAAAAATAATAATCGGTAATGCATAACAAGACGCTCGTTCGGCCTTGAGGGACAAACCTTGATTTGCGATTAGTGCGACAAGCCTGTATTTATTGTTGACAAACATCGACAACGCTTATAGAAATAGTGACTATTAAAGACCTAACGAATAAGGTTAGATTGTGTGAGGGACGAACCACAATCTGAACCGTTTGTTGGACAAGCCCGTTGTTTGGGTGCTAAACATTGTATAAGAAAATATCTTATGAAGATTACTTCTCTTTTTTACCGCAGAAGCTTTGAAGCCAAAGAAGTGGATTTTTCAATTGCTGTCGTCATACTTTAGGAGCTACAGAACATGGTTTTTCAGCCATTTTACCTCAAATTTGGGCGAACGGGGGCCATCTCGACCCGATAATGCCGTTTTTGCAAATCTTAGATGCATAGCGGATTCGATTACATAACCAGAACAGCCTCCTCTTTTGTTAACTTGTAGGGGAAAGACCTGGATTTGTGTGATGGAGGTATCATCGTTTTTATGATCTTCATTATTCCTCCACAGCATTTGCACGTAAGCTTTGGACGCTCTCTGAACCAGGCTGACGACTTATTCGGGTTGATACCGGTAAGGTACTGAAGCAATGCAATCAAGCGATTGCTATTAGGGTGGAGGAAACCAAAGTTCCGTGTTCGTCTGAAACCTTTGGGTAGAACATGCTGGAGAATCAACCTGAGAAACTGCGAGCCGGGAAGCGTTCTTGTGAGCATTTTTTTGCTCTTACTATCCTGGTAACGAAAGGTCACCTGACCATCTTTACACGCAATAATATCTTTCTCTTGAATGATCCCTTTGTAGAGATAACGACCAAGATAGACCAGTGCCTTTTCACCGTTGCCGACAAATTTGCAATCGACGACCCATGTTTTGGGATAATTAACTGGAAGCGTAAGAGCCGCTTTGTTCACGGCATCGAGCATTTTTGCTCGAAACACTTTAGCCAGCGCTTTGTGATTGAAAAGACACCGCGTCTTTCCTTCGCTTTTTTTGAAGCTCCAAAGTTTTTTCTTCTGATTGATGGCCCCGGCTGGCATTACCAGATGGATATGCGGGTGGTAATCGAGAGAGCGAGAGTGGGTGTGCAAAACAGTGATGGCTCCAGCGTTTCCTTGTAATACGCTGTCATTTTGGACAAAGGTTTTTACGGTTTCCCAACAACACTGTATCATTATCGAGTAAAGCAAGCGTTGATGCTGCCATGCTAATGATCGAAGCTCTTTGGGTATAGTAAAGGTGAGCATAAAATAGTCAGCAGGCACTTCTTTTTTCAGTTGACGCTCCAACCACTGCTGACACTCATGACTCTGACAATGAGGACAATTGCGGTTACCGCAGGAGTGCGGTACAAAAACCTGTTTTTCACAGTCATTACATTGGACCAGCATGACGCGGCTTTGCGTAGTGCGACAATCCTTCATGGCTGCCAGGGCTTTGAATTGACTTGGCAGGATCGAACCATGATAAAGAGTGATAAAGTCAGCAATGAAGGTCTCAATTATAGAGGAGAGAGATATCATATAACATTCCCCCATTCTATGGAAAAAACATTCATCAAATCATTAATTAATTGCAAGGCATTACGATTTGTATGAGAGGTCACGTGGGTATATTTGGCAGTGGTTAAAATACTGTGGTGGCCGAGGATTTTTTGTACTTCAAGCAGATCAACACCCGCCTCAATCAGATGGGTTGCGTAGCTGTGTCGCAGACTGTGTGGTGTAATTTTTTTTTAATTCCACACTCCCGGGCTACCTTACGCAGAGTGGCCTGAACGCCATTTCTATTCAGAGGTGTTTTTGCCAGGTGGGCTGATTTCAAGCCACCATGACGGCCTGGAAATAGAAAGACAGGATTGCGATGAACAAGCCAAAAACGGCGTAAGAGATTCAGGGTTACCTTTGGCAGGGGTACGAAACGGTCTTTATTGCCTTTGCTATCGCGGATATGCACCCGCATTCGCTGAGAATCGACATCGCTAACCTCAAGACGTAGTCCTTCACCCAGGCGGAGACCAAGACTGTAAAGAACAAAGTAGAAGGCCCGGTAACTGAGTTTTCTCGTCACCTGGAAAAGTTGGTGGGCTTCATTAATGGTGACAATATCGGGCAAACGTTGCGTTTTGGGTGGTTTAATAAGATTTACTTGCTCCCAACGCTTATGAAGCACATGAGTGTAGAAAAACTTTAGTCCGTAGAGGTCTAATTTGACTGCGCTCCATGAATGGGTATTGAGGAGATTGGAAAAATAGTCAAGTAGTTGCTGTTCAGATAGATCGTGTATCTGATTGTCAAAATAATCACCGATCCGTCGGATGGCACGTGAATAAGCCTCGATTGTTTTTGGCCGGAGTCCTTTCAAGCGTAGGTGCTTTAGATGCGTTTGGTAATTTTTGTTGAAATCGGATTGAGATAATGTTTTCATAGACCTGTAACCTCCTATTTGTTAATAGATTCACCCTCCCATTGAGGGTATGAGGTTACATTATATAATAAATTTCCGATTTCTGTTCTCCGCGATAGCGGCTTCGTCCAACAAATCAGTGGAGCCAACCCCTCCGTCATTTAAGATTCGATTATTTTTAGACTCTTTGTTTATTTTGTTTTTTATCTATTATTCTATTTCCCAAACGGGGTTGCTCACCTCAGTCGTTAGGCAAATGAATAAATAATGAAAAATCAAGCAACCTCAATTGATATGTCTCCCCAAAAACATAAAAGACCCAAATTGGTATGGATAATAACAATATTTTATATTCTTTCAGCAGGATACACAATCCTATCCTTTGCATTAATATATGGTGGTTTAATTTAGCTAAACGAAGCACAACAAGCCTATTTCAACTCTCTGAATATTTTTGATTTATCACTCACAATAATTACAGGGGTATTAAATCTGATAGGTGCAATCATGCTATTTTTATTAAGGAAATTTGCATATTATGCATTCTTGTCTGCCTTTATTCTTTCAATGTTAATGATTGTATATCAGACTATTTTTAAAGATTGGATCTCTGCTATTGGAAGTGGGCTAATTGGGGCTGTAATTGGTTGGTGTATTTCTATTGCTATAATCTTATATGCGAAATCTCTGATGAGCAAAGAAATTTTAAAATAATAGCTACTACCTAACCTCCAAAAAATGGGCGGTAGGTTAGCTCGACGCTATACAAATGAAAGAACAACTATTATGGAACTGACAATTTCATTGCAAGAATTTGATAATATCAATTTCACTGCGTCAGATTTTATTGAAAAAGTTGATGCTGAATTTAAGAAAATTAGATGCCATAAGGGCTATGGCTATCTGGTACGAGAAAGAGGTAAACATAAAGAAATAAAGAAATTTATAGAGGAAATCTTGCCACTTCAGAAATATTTACAATTTCTGTATCGTAATGGAATGAGAGCTGAAACTATAAAATGGCAAAATGGAAGTCAAAAAGGCGATGCAATACTAAATACAGATGAAATAATCGAAATAACAGTCGCGGAACATAAGAAGGAGTATATCGTTCGAGAGCGTGAGAATAAAGGAGAACCTACATTTTGTGCTGAAGGTGCATCGAAGAAAAATGGAGTAACAGAATCTATTCCTGTAGAAAAAGGCCCCGAAGACTGCATTAATGCACATACAAAGATGATTGAAGATGTAATAAATAAAAAACTTAAAAAATATGACAAAATAAATTCTTTAGTTATTTATTTAAATCAAGATGGGCTTCTTGAGAAAGAAGAATTCAATACGGTGGTCAAAAATATACAATCTTTTGATTCTTTAAAGATAATAGATAATGTTTTCATCTGCTCATTTCAATATGAGGCCTTTGTAGATTTTAAAAAAAATACAAGAAAGATGTTGTGTTGAACTCGGCCCCCGAGTCGAACCCGGTACCTCAGACCGAGAAAGGAGGAAGCATAATGAAATCAAAAAGTTTCCAAATTTGTCATCTGTTATATCGTGTTTCGAGAGCTATGGGAAAACCCCTTGCTCGAATTTATAGGCTTTGTTGTGGAATTACGTTCAGCGGTATCGGGGTTTCCCTGATACCTGGAATTATTACCTGTAACATCAGCTTTCGGGCTGGGGGGTCGGGTTCAGCGCATCATTTGAAATTCAAAAAAACATGTCAACTTCTAAAAAAACTGTAATGATTAAAAGCCTAACGAATGTATCGAGCTGACCGGTCAATACTCTTCCGGTTTGTTGGCCTCTCAGCCGGCCAGCTCATACTGGACGTTAGGAAATATGTCATGGATATTGTTTCAGTTAATGATGAGCAAGTAATTGAATGTGTGCATTGTAAAGGTACTGGTATTTGTAAACATGCTGATTATCAATGGAAAGATAATTATGTTTTGTTTGAATGTACGAAATGTGGAAAGGGGGTAAAAAGATATGGAGTTAAAGATGGTATTTTTTCAACAAGAAGAGCCCCAGATTATTTAAAGCCTCCTGTTTGTGGTGTTTGTAGTGGTAAAGGCTATACAAGAGTGTAATTATTTGTACGAACTTTGGGAACAATTGCTGGGGCTAAAAACCTAATCTATTGACAAACAAGGCAAAATTACACATCAAACAACCAAGATTTCAATTGACGATTATAGAATCAAAAGTGATAATATTGACGAACAGGTCAAATTTATTATTGTTTACATATACTTTCAACTTATCAAATGAATAGTAATGGTTAAAAGCCTTACAAATCTTTACCTTTAGGTACTAGATAAAATTAATGGAGGTGAATTATGACACAACTTCTTGAAAAAGCATTTAAAAAGGCTTCAAAGTTACCGGAAATGGAGCAAAATGTGATAGCAAAATGGTTAATTGATGAGTTAGAATCTGAAAAAAAATGGGAAAGATTGTTTGCTGAATCGGAAGATTTATTAGAAAAGCTGGCGGAAGAAGCTCTCGCTGAGCATGCACAAGGAAAGACCAAGCCGCTGGATATTGATAAACTATGATTTCACACACAACAAAGCGATTTCGTAAGCTATTGACGGAACTGCCAAATGAAATTCAAAAAAAAGCAAAAGAGACTTACACCCATTTCAAAAAAAATCCTTATCATCCAGGGTTATACTTCAAGCGGGTACATTCGACTAAACCGATTTATTCGGCACGTATTTCCATAAATTACCGTGCAGTGGGGATACAACAGGGTCGCGAAATAGTATGGTTCTGGGTTGGAACCCATACAGATTATGAGAAACTATTGAATAAATTAAAGCAATCCTAACGAATAAGGTTAGATTGTGTGAGGGACGAACCACAATCTGAACCGTTTGTTGGACAAGCCCGTTGTTTGGGTGCTAAACATTGTATAAGAAAATATCTTATGAAGATTACTTCTCTTTTTTACCGCAGAAGCTTTGAAGCCAAAGAAGTGGATTTTTCAATTGCTGTCGTCATACTTTAGGAGCTACAGAACATGGTTTTTCAGCCATTTTACCTCAAATTTGGGCGAACGGGGGCCATCTCGACCCGATAATGCCGTTTTTGCAAATCTTAGATGCATAGCGGATTCGATTACATAACCAGAACAGCCTCCTCTTTTGTTAACTTGTAGGGGAAAGACCTGGATTTGTGTGATGGAGGTATCATCGTTTTTATGATCTTCATTATTCCTCCACAGCATTTGCACGTAAGCTTTGGACGCTCTCTGAACCAGGCTGACGACTTATTCGGGTTGATACCGGTAAGGTACTGAAGCAATGCAATCAAGCGATTGCTATTAGGGTGGAGGAAACCAAAGTTCCGTGTTCGCCTGAAACCTTTGGGTAGAACATGCTGGAGAATCAACCTGAGAAACTGCGGGCCGGGAAGCGTTCTTGTGAGCATTTTTTTGCTCTTACTATCCTGGTAACGAAAGGTCACCTGACCATCTTTACACGCAATAATATCTTTCTCTTGAATGATCCCTTTGTAGAGATAACGACCAAGATAGACCAGTGCCTTTTCACCGTTGCCGACAAATTTGCAATCGACGACCCATGTTTTGGGATAATTAACTGGAAGCGTAAGAGCCGCTTTGTTCACGGCATCGAGCATTTTTGCTCGAAACACTTTAGCCAGCGCTTTGTGATTGAAAAGACACCGCGTCTTTCCTTCGCTTTTTTTGAAGCTCCAAAGTTTTTTCTTCTGATTGATGGCCCCGGCTGGCATTACCAGATGGATATGCGGGTGGTAATCGAGAGAGCGAGAGTGGGTGTGCAAAACAGTGATGGCTCCAGCGCTTCCTTGTAATACGCTGTCATTTTGGACAAAGGTTTTTACGGTTTCCCAACAACACTGTATCATTATGGAGTAAAGCAAGCGTTGATGCTGCCATGCTAATGATCGAAGCTCTTTGGGTATAGTAAAGGTGAGCATAAAAGAGTAGTCAGGAACAGAACGGGGTCAATTCTTTATCTTTGATAAATAGAAAAAACCTAATCGGGTAAAGGGGAGTAGTTAACTCCTCCTCCCCACACCACCACTGCATGCGGGCCCGCACAGGGCGGTTCATGAAGACTACCTCGTTTTATTTGGGTAGTGAAAAGAAACCCATAGTTCTTTGATAGAAACTAGCCCTTGTTCCTTGAGCCACTGATTGGTCATACCAACTTGAGTTGTAAACGTTTTTGATAAGTGCCAGTAGCTTTTACGGCTAAGAGCCGTAAAAATAGCTTGACGCTTGGAACATCCAAGCTTTAGCAACTCCTTTACACGCTTGTGGCATCGCCGCCACTGTTTCCAGTAACACATTCGAATGCGGCGTCTCAGCCAATGGTCAAGTTCAGGTATTGGCCGGTAATACTCAGACAATCCGTAATAACCCATCCAACCTCGTATATATTCTCCAAGCTTTCTAAGACGGTAGTTCATGGAAACTCCCCAACTTCGTCCAGTTAGCTTACGTATCTGCCTCTTGAACTCCGCTAAGGAATCATCACTCCAACGTATACTCTTTCCTTTAAAAATAAATCCAAGGAATGAACATTGGTCAGACTTAACTACCTTGCTTTTCTTCTCATTGACTATAAGTTTAAGGTTCTTCAGGAGAAAATGTTTGATGCTTCGCATCACCCGCACACCTGCTCTGTGACTTCTTACTAAAATGATGAAGTCATCTGCGTACCGCACATGCTTGTGCCCACGCTTTTCAAGCTCCTTATCCAACTCATCAAGTACGATATTGGATAAAAGAGGTGATAGCGGTCCTCCCTGCGGAACCCCTTTAGAGGTCGTTTCAACCTTGCCATCAACTTTGACTCCGGCTTTCAGGTAACGGTTGATCAATCTCAACAAGGCTTTATCTTTGATACGAAGGCTTAGCCTCTGCATCAAGAGGTCGTGGTTAACCATGTCGAAGTATTTCGACAGGTCAATATCCACGGCGTACTTGTAACCCTGTCTAATATATTCCATTACCTTTCTTACCGCATCATGAGCAGATCGATTTGGTCGAAACCCATAGCTCGATTCCGAAAACCCGGGATCGAAAACAGGTGTTAGTGCCTGGGCTATTGACTGCTGAATTACCCTATCAGTAACTGTCGGGATACCAAGGGGCCGCTTTCCTCCATCCGGCTTAGGTATCTCTACTCGTTTAACCGGTGAAGGTTTGTAGCTCCCTTCTATCAAATGGTTTCTGATGTCGTTCCAGTGGTTTCTGGCAAATTCAGGAAACTCCTTTGTAGACATACCGTCTACACCGGCAGCTCCTTTGTTTGCCTTAACCTGTTTCCATGCGTTACGCACATTGTCTGATGACAACACCTTTTCCACTATGTTTTATCCTTTAAGGATGGCTTTCCAGTTGAGACCCAAGAATAATTTGCTCCCCCAATCGGGTTCATCACATTTCTCACCCCCAACGGTGCTCCTCCTTACTTCATGTTCAGGTCTTCAGCAATTAAAAATTAAAAAAAATGCCTACTATGCCTTCTGCTGACTTCTTTCCGGTCACAAGCTGAGTTACCTCAAATTGCACTATGTTCGCCATATCCCTTGCTGTCTTCTTCGCTCACATCGGACAACAGTGTTCCGGTGTGCCCAGGCTTGTTTGTACCAGTATCCTGACTGGTAAGTCTGGTATATGGTCTGCAACATCGCATGCCGAAAAGATCTCCCCAGATAAGTATGTGAACTTTCTCTGCACAACCGGATCATTTACCCTACCTCCTGAATCACCGGGCTTCGTTATGTTGTGCTAACTCGCCCGGAGGTTAAGCCTTATATGACCTTTCTGTTCGTCGGCTCGCAGAATTGCACTCCGGCTTCCTTCAGACCAAACCTCACGGCTTAGCCCTTGCCTTCGGCTAATGGTTGGCGTATAATGCCGCCATATCGTGATTCTCCCATAAGGGACTTTCACCTTATGAGCTCACATACATGCTGGGCGTACACAAATCAGTGGAGCCAACCCCTCCGTCATTTAAGATTCGATTATTTTTAGACTCTTTGTTTATTTTGTTTTTTATCTATTATTCTATTTCCCAAACGGGGTTGCTCGCCTCAGTCGTTATGTGCTCCAACTAACAACAATATTTAACGCTTGACGTTACACGTTATAGTTGTTTATACTTCTTACATGATTAAGTCGTTCAAATGCAAAGAAACGGAAAAAATCTTTAATCGCTCTTTTTCACGTAAGCTTCCTCACGACATTCAACGAACTGCATTGCGAAAACTAAGAATGCTGAATAGAGCAATAAAATTAAATGACTTGAAGGTCCCACCATCAAATCACCTTGAAGCATTGTACGGTAATAGAAAAGGACAACATAGCATTCGAATAAATGATCAATGGAGAATTTGTTTTAAGTGGTCTGGTGGTGAAGCAAACAATGTTGAAATAACAGATTATCATTAGGAGATTGTATAATGAGTACAGAAAAGATGAAACCAATCCATCCCGGAGAAATACTTTTGGAAGAATTTCTGAAACCAATGGGGTTAAGTCAAAATCAACTGGCCAATGATATTGGTGTTCCTCCGCGCAGAATCAATGAAATAGTACATGGAAAACGCAGAATTACAGCTGACACAGCGCTTCGCTTAGCACATTATTTCAAAATGTCCCCACAGTTTTGGCTAGGATTGCAAATGGATTACGACCTCGACATTGAAGAAGATAAACTTTCAAAGCGACTTAAAAAAGAAGTAAGTATTTACAAAGCAGTTCATGAACTCACATAACGAATCAGTGGAGCCAACCCATTAATCATGTGCGGTTTGATTATTTTTTGATTCTTTGATTGTCTTATTATTTTTCTTTATTTTATTTGCCATACGGGGTTACTCACCTCAGGCGTTAGGCACCAATAAGGAGTTGAATATGATATTTCATAAACTTGACAAACATCGTGATAAAGGACTTCTCATTTTGAGAATAGGCATTGGCATAATGTTTATTTGTCATGGCTTTCCTAAACTGACAGGGGGACCGGAAGTATGGACAAAGCTTGGTGGAGCATTATCAGCCCTAGGTATAAATCTTGCTCCTACCGGTATGGGGTTTATGGCTGCAATCTCCGAAGTTGGAGGTGGTCTATTACTTGTGCTGGGACTACTTACCCGCCCTGCATGCTTCTTTTTGCTAAGCACAATGGTTGTTGCCACACTAATGCACGTAAATAGTGGCGATTCATTTGTAAAATACTCTCATGCCCTTGAATCTGCAATTTTGTTTTTCAGTCTTCTGTTCATTGGTCCAGGTAACTTTTCATTAGATGAGAAAATATCTAAAAAGAGAAAAGGTGCCGAATCGGGTAAAGGGGAGTAGTTAACTCCCCCTCCCCACACCACCACTGCATGCGGGCCCGCACAGGGCGGTTCATGAAGACTACCTCGTTTTATTTGGGTAGTGAAAAGAAACCCATAGTTCGATTCCGAAAACCCGGGATCGAAAACAGGTGTTAGTGCCTGGGCTATTGACTGCTGAATTACCCTATCAGTAACTGTCGGGATACCAAGGGGCCGCTTTTCTCCATCCGGCTTAGGTATCTCTACCCGTTTAACCGGTGAAGGTTTGTAGCTCCCTTCTATCAAATGGTTTCTGATGTCGTTCCAGTGGTTTCTGGCAAATTCAGGAAACTCCTTTGTAGACATACCGTCTACACCGGCAGCTCCTTTGTTTACCTTAACCTGTTTCCATGCGTTACGCACATTGTCTGATGACAACACCTTTTCCACTATGTTTTCTCCTTTAAGAATGGCTTTCCAGTTGAGACCCAAGAATAATTTGCTCCCCCAATCGGGTTCATCACATTTCTCACCCCCAACGGTGCTCCTCCTTACTTCATGTTCAGGCCTTCAGCAATTAAAAATTAAAAAAAATGCCTACTATGCCTTCTGCTGACTTCTTTCCGGTCACAAGCTGAGTTACCTCAAATTGCACTATGTTCGCCATATCCCTTGCTGTCTTCTTCGCTCACATCGGACAACAGCGTTCCGGTGTGCCCAGGCTTGTTTGTACCAGTATCCTGCAGGGTCAATGTTCGTTTGGATCATAGCCAGAAAGCAAGGAACATTTGATAGAAGTGACCTCTACGTACGCCTCTATGGCATCGAGGAGCACGAAAAGATCGCGCCAGAATTGGTAATTGGAGGCCCGCATTCAGATCTTAATATCCTCACACCAGTCGTAGTTCAAATCTCCAACCAAGGATCAGCAAGTGCACACAACGTTGAGGTAGCTCTTGAGTCTGACTCAACTGTGGTCGTCAACTATCCCAACTCGTGATAATTGTGCATTTCCTAACCTGTTAATTAAGTAGTAAGGAAACTGGGGTCGAAACCTAATCTATTGACAGAAATAGATAGAAAGACTAAAAAAATCTTTACAAATGTATATTATAGCAATATACTTCAGGCGTAATGGGTGATAATAAATTATTATTTGGGTGCACAGGCTTTGACTGGGACAAACACAACTCAGAAAAAATATGGCTTAAACACCAGGTGTTACCATCTGAAAGTGAGCAAATATTTTTCAATTTGCCATTGGTCCTTGCTGATTCAGAAAAACATTCGGAGAAAAGCAATAGATATTATGTTCTTGGTCATACTGATGTAGGCAGGAAATTGTTTGTGGTTTTTACTGTTCGAGCGACAAAAATACGAGTGATATCGGCAAGGGATATGAGCCGCAAAGAAAGGAAGGAATATAAGTCACATGAGAAAGAGAATACCTAAATTCAAAAGCGAAGATAAAGAAAGAGAGTATTGGGCAAAACAGGATTCTACAGAGGTTCTGGACTGGAAAAAGGCAAAAAAAGTTATATTGCCGAACTTAAAGCCATCAGTCAAGACAATTTCTCTTCGTCTTCCAGAGTCAATGCTGGAAGAGCTCAAACTTTTGGCAAACAAAAGAGACGTACCATATCAATCTTTATTGAAAATCTTTTTGTCAGAGAGAATCGATGAGGAGCTACATTTAACAAAGGCATAACGAATAAGGTTAGATTGTGTGAGGGACGAACCACAATCTGAACCGTTTGTTGGACAAGCCCGTTGTTTGGGTGCTAAACATTGTATAAGAAAATATCTTATGAAGATTACTTCTCTTTTTTACCGCAGAAGCTTTGAAGCCAAAGAAGTGGATTTTTCAATTGCTGTCGTCATACTTTAGGAGCTACAGAACATGGTTTTTCGGCCATTTTACCTCAAATTTGGGCAAACGGGGGCCATCTCGACCCGATAATGCCGTTTTTGCAAATCTTAGATGCATAGCGGATTCGATTACATAACCAGGGCAGCCTCCTCTTTTATTAACTTGTAGGGGAAAGACCTGGATTTGTGTGATGGCGGTATCATCGTTTTTATGATCTTCATTATTCCTCCACAGCATTTGCACGTAAGCTTTGGACGCTCTCTGAACCAGGCTGACAACTTATTCGGGTTGATACCGGTAAGGTACTGAAGCAATGCAATCAAGCGTTTGCTATTAGGGTGGAGGAAACCAAAATTCCGTGTTCGCCTGAAACCTTTGGGTAGAACATGCTGGAGAATCAACCTGAGAAACTGCGAGCCGGGAAGTGTTCTTGTGAGCATTTTTTTGCTCTTACTATCCTGGTAACGAAAGGTCACCTGACCATCTTTACACGCAATAATATCTTTCTCTTGAATGACCCCTTTGTAGAGATAACGACCAAGATAGACCAGTGCCTTTTCACCGTTGCCGACAAATTTGCAATCGACGACCCATGTTTTGGGATAATTAACTGGAAGCGTAAGAGCCGCTTTGTTCACGGCATCGAGCGTTTTTGCTCGAAACACTTTAGCCAGCGCTTTGTGATTGAAAAGGTACCGCGTCTTTCCTTCGCTTTTTTTGAAGCTCCAAAGCTTTTTCTTCTGATTGATGGCCCCGGCTGGCATTACCAGATGGATATGCGGGTGGTAATCGAGAGAGCGAGAGTGGGTGTGCAAAACAGTGATGGCTCCAGCGTTTCCTTGTAATACGCTGTCATTTTGGACAAAGGTTTTTACGGTTTCCCAACAACACTGTATCATTATCGAGTAAAGCAAGCGTTGATGCTGCCATGCTAATGATCGAAGCTCTTTGGGTATAGTAAAGGTGAGCATAAAATAGTCAGCAGGCACTTCTTTTTTCAGTTGACGCTCCAACCACTGCTGACACTCATGACTCTGACAATGAGGACAATTGCGGTTACCGCAGGAGTGCGGTACAAAAACCTGTTTTTCACAGTCATTACATTGGACCAGCATGACGCGGCTTTGCGTAGTGCGACAATCCTTCATGGCTGCCAGGGCTTTGAATTGACTTGGCAGGATCGAACCATGATAAAGAGTGATAAAGTCAGCAATGAAGGTCTCAATTATAGAGGAGAGAGATATCATATAACATTCCCCCATTCTATGGAAAAACCATTCATCAAATCATTAATTAATTGCAAGGCATTACGATTTGTATGAGAGGTCAGGTGGGTATATTTGGCAGTGGTTAAAATACTGTGGTGGCCGAGGATTTTTTGAACTTCAAGCAGATCAACACCCGCCTCAATCAGATGGGTTGCGTATCTGTGTCGCAGACTGTGTGGTGTAATTTTTTTTTAATTCCACACTCCCGGGCTACCTTACGCATAGTGGCCTGAACGCCATTTCTATTCAGAGGTGTTTTTGCCAGGTGGGCTGATTTCAAGCCACCATGACGGCCTGGAAATAGAAAGACAGGATTGCGATGAACAAGCCAAAAACGGCGTAAGAGATTCAGGGTTACCTTTGGCAGGGGTACGAAACGGTCTTTATTTGCCTTTGCTATCGCGGATATGCACCCGCATTCGCTGAGAATCGACATCGCTAACCTCAAGACGTAGTCCTTCACCCAGGCGGAGACCAAGACTGTAAAGAACAAAGTAGAAGGCCCGGTAACTGAGTTTTCTCGTCACCTGGAAAAGTTGGTGGGCTTCATTAATGGTGACAATATCGGGCAAACGTTGCGTTTTGGGTGGTTTAATAAGATTTACTTGCTCCCAACGCTTATGAAGCACATGAGTGTAGAAAAACTTTAGTCCGTAGAGGTCTAATTTGACTGCGCTCCATGAATGGGTATTGAGGAGATTGGAAAAATAGTCAAGTAGTTGCTGTTCAGATAGATCGTGTATCTGATTGTCAAAATAATCACCGATCCGTCGGATGGCACGTGAATAAGCCTCGATTGTTTTTGGCCGGAGTCCTTTCAAGCGTAGGCGGATTAGAAACCCATCAGTCAAGACAAGAAATCGGATTGAGATAGAGTTATTATAGACAGAGATCCTCCTTTTTGCAAACAGATTCACCCTCCCATATCGGTTGTGAGGGAACATTATTTAATCAATTTGAAATTTTGTTCTCCGACATAGCGCAATGGTCCAACAATCGCATTAAGCCAACCACCAATAACTATGCGGTTTAATATTTATTGAGGCTTCCGCTTAAAGGCTCTATCGCAAGCATTACGCACAGGTGGTGGTTGCTTATGCGGAGCGTTCTACTTCAAATTTATCTTGACTTATCCTGGTGTTATACGTACATTGTAAGTATGAATGACATGCGGTTTGAATGGGATAATAAGAAAGAAAAGGCTAATATTAAAAAGCATGGTATTTCCTTTGATGAACCACGAAAGGTCTTTTTTGATGAAAATGCTATCCAATTTTTTGATCCTGACCGTTCGGAGGATGAAGACCGCTTCATTTTGCTTGGAATTAGTCACAAGCTGAGAGTACTTGTCGTTTGCCACTGTTTCCGAAAAAGCGAAACAGTCATTCGAATTTTTTCAGCTAGAAAAGCTGATAAAGATGAAGAAATTGAATATTGGAGGAGTAAAAAATGAGAGATCATTATGATTTTTCCAAAATGAAAGGGCGTAAAAACCCTTACACTAAGTATCTGAAACAACCTGTAACTATGAGGCTGGACAGTGACACCGTTGCCTATTTTAAATCCATGGCGGAGGAAACAAACATTCCTTATCAGAGTTTGATCAATCTCTACCTTCGCGATTGTGCTGTTCATCATCGTAAACTGCAAATGAAGTGGGCTTCCTAAAAAGGCCGAACGAATAAGGTTAGATTGTGTGAGGGACGAACCACAATCTGAACCGTTTGTTGGACAAGCCCGTTGTTTGGGTGCTAAACATTGTATAAGAAAATATCTTATGAAGATTGCTTCTCTTTTTTACCGCAGAAGCTATGAAGCCAAAGAAGTGGATTTTTTAATTGCTGTCGTCATACTTTAGGAGCTACAGAACATGGTTTTTCGGCCATTTTACCTAAAATTTGAGCGAACAGGGGCCATCTCGACCCGATAATGCCGTTTTTGCAAATCTTAGATGCATAGCGGATTCAATTACATAACCAGAACAGCCTCCTCTTTTGTTAACTTGTAGGGGAAAGACCTGGATTTGTGTGATGGAGGTATCATCGTTTTTATGATCTTCATTATTCCTCCACAGCATTTGCACGTAAGCTTTGGACGCTCTCTGAACCAGGCTGACGACTTATTCGGGTTGATACCGGTAAGGTACTGAAGCAATGCAATCAAGCGTTTGCTATTAGGGTGGAGGAAACCAAAGTTCCGTGTTCGCCTGAAACCTTTGGGTAGAACATGCTGGAGAATCAACCTGAGAAACTGCGGGCCGGGAAGTGTTCTTGTGAGCATTTTTTTGCTCTTACTATCCTGGTAACGAAAGGTCACCTGACCATCTTTGCACGTAATAATATCTTTCTCTTGAATGACCCCTTTGTAGAGATAACGACCAAGATAGACCAGTGCCTTTTCACCGTTGCCGACAAATTTGCAATCGACGACCCATGTTTTGGGATAATTAACTGGAAGCGTAAGAGCCGCTTTGTTCACGGCATCGAGCATTTTTGCTCGAAACACTTTAGCCAGCGCTTTGTGATTGAAAAGGTACCGCGTCTTTCCTTCGCTTTTTTTGAAGCTCCAAAGCTTTTTCTTCTGATTGATGGCCCCGGCTGGCATTACCAGATGGATATGCGGGTGGTAATCGAGAGAGCGAGAGTGGGTGTGCAAAACAGTGATGGCTCCAGCGTTTCCTTGTAATACGCTGTCATTTTGGACAAAGGTTTTTACGGTTTCCCAACAACACTGTATCATTATCGAGTAAAGCAAGCGTTGATGCTGCCATGCTAATGATCGAAGCTCTTTGGGTATAGTAAAGGTGAGCATAAAATAGTCAGCAGGCACTTCTTTTTTCAGTTGAAAATAGTATTATTAATGATACTATAATAAACATATGAGTAAAGTTTATAACATTCTTACACAAATGAAGCAAAGCCCTAAGAATGTTAGATTTTCAGAATTATGTTTGGTATGTAACTATTATTTTGGCGATGCACGACAAAGGGGAAGCAGTCACAGAATATATAAAACACCTTGGCAAGGAGATCCCAGGGTGAATATCCAGAATAATAAAGGAAAGGCTAAAGCATATCAAGTTAAACAAGTGCTTATGGCCATAGAAAGATTGGAGGTAGATCATGGCACTGAAAAATGATCATTATACTTATCGTGTTACTTGGTCTGAAGGCGATAAAGAATATGTAGGATTGTGTGTAGAGTTCCCTAGTTTAAGCTGGCTAACTAAAACACCTGAAGGAGCTCTCAGAGGTATTCGAAAAGTTGTTGCCGATGTAATAGCTGATATGAAAAAAAATGGAGAAGATATACCTGAGCCGGTTGCTAATAGAAATTTTAGCGGGAAGTTTATGGTACGTGTTCCGCCTGAAACACATAGAAAGCTTACTATACAGGCGGCGGAAGCGGGTGTAAGTCTAAACCGACTTGCCAGTGCAAAATTAAGCAAATAAAAACACATAACGAATACCTTTTACACTATACGGGGAAACAGGGTCATATCTTTGATATTGAGTCATATATAAGTTCAGATAGAACTAACTTCCTTTATTAATAACTGCGAAAAATGATGCTCACTCCTTAGATTTGTGATTAGCATTGTAAATCTGTATTAAAGTATTTATTGTTGACAAACATCGACAAAGCTAATAGAAATAGTAATGATTAAATGCTTAATCATAATGAATAGAATGTTCTACTTGTCATTGTAAAATATATTTGCGCAAGTAAAAAAAATGATGAAATATGCTTATATTTGAATGGGATCCAAAAAAAGCCAAAAAGAACATAAAAATACATGGTATATCTTTTGATGAGGCAAGCACCAGTTTCAAAGATACCATATCATTAACAATTTATGATCCTCTGCATTCTGATGAAGAGGATAGATTTATTACAATTGGAAACTCATGTAAAAATCGGCTTTTGATAATAGTTCATACTGTAAGAGAAATTAAAATCAGAATAATAAACGCAAGAAAGGCAACAAAAAAAGAAAGGAAGCAATATGAAGAAAATGCAAAAAGATCCAAAAATGCTTGAAGAATATGATTTCAGCAATGGGGTTCAGGGGAAATATGCAGAAAAATTTGAAGAAGGAACAAATGTTGTTGTTATTGATCCAGATGTTGCAAAATTCTTCCCTGATCATGATTCTGTAAATCAGGCATTACGTTCATTGACTGAAATTATTAAAAGTCAAAAAAGCCGAATCGGGTAAAGGGGAGTAGTTAGCTCCCCCTCCCCACACCACCACTGCATGCGGGCCCGCAGAGGGCGGTTCATGAAGACTACCTCGTTTTATTTGGGTAGTGAAAAGAAACCCATAGTTCTTTGATAGAAACTAGCCCTTGTTCCTTGAGCCACTGATTGGTCATACCAACTTGAATGGTAGTGGTGTCACATCTTGTGAATAAGCAAAAGTGGAGTATTGATTGTTGACAAAGCTAATAAAAATAGTGATTATTAAAGAAATAACGGGTCTCTGGAGTTGACGCCTTTATCTCTTGCGATTTTTATATTTTTTGATTCTTTGCTTATTCTATTTTCCTCATTATTTTATACGCCATAAGGCGCATCTGATCTCAGCGTTATCGGCAAGCAAGTCGGTGTTGAGTCAATCAATATAAGGGAGTAATCATGTCTTATGTGGGAAAATGGCGAATTACTGAAACATCTGTTTGGGACACTGAGTATCTTGATGAATTAGAAGAAGCCAGTGTTGAATTCACTAAAGAGTCCGGCACAATGACATTTGGCTACATTCACATTGAAATGGATGTCGTGAAAGATGAAATTGGCGGTATAGAAATTCTCGGGTATAGCTTTGTTGAAGACGACGAAGATGATGAAGTATCTGGATGGGGTTGGTTTCGTCAAACACTAACCAAAGACAAGATGGAAGGAAAGATCTACTTTCATTATGGCGAAAGTTCTCAGATCAGAATAGCAAGATACAAGAAAGGACGCTAACAATCGCATCAATGGAATAACATGAAGAAAGGCAAATTCTTCTGAATTCAGCATGTAGTGCATGGAATTTTTCACTATTGGACACAGAAGAACGAGAAAATGCGATACAAAAAAAACCTTAAAGAATATAAAAAGAGATTATTAGCAATGAACCTACCGGGATATACTCATAACACCTCAACGACTTTATTTGAAAAGTTTCTATGCAATAGCGGAGAGATAGAAATCATATCTAAAAAAATAATTGTTCGAATGAAAAAGAAAAGGAATTTGCCGACACTATTGAATGAAATGGAAAAACTTGAAAACATTGTCATGCCATGCATGGATAATAAAAATTAATTACTACTGGTTCGTCTACTACTTGAATTTAGGGTTAGTTTTTTACCATGAAAATCTATGTTTATTAGTACCTGAATCTTGCACCAAATAGACCTCTCCCGCTTAACCGAAGTTCGACAAATTATTCTCAAAAAAAGGCAAAATCAAGCAAAAACAGGAGAAATTTGTCGTAAACTCCTTGTTTGTTTGTGTGCCAGGCATTTTACGTAGTGCTTGAATATATGTCCTTCTGCTTGCCATAGGCATCCCATTGCGGTATCATCAGTATCATTATGTTTATCCGCAAAAAGACAAAAAAAATGCCAAGGGCAAAAAGAGATATATACAACATCAGCTTATATAATCAGTACGCACCACAGCAGGCCCGAAACAGCGAATAGTTTTAAATCCTGGACAGCTTCACCTACCTGAAGACAAATGGAAAGAGCTTGCCAATTGTATTGAAGAATTGTTAACCAATCAAAGACTTAACAAATACCTATTTTGAAGGGAGCAAGAGGGATAGTAAAGTAGCTGGGTATGGCAAATCAAAAGAGAAGCGCAATGATTGTCCAATGGTTACACTATCGCTTACAATAGATGAAGAGGGATTTCCTAAGCAGAGCAAAGTGTGGAAAGGCAATGTGTCAAGAGCCGGATACGCTTGAGGGTATTTTGTTGGGGTTAAAAGAAGAAGAAAGCTTGTTTTCGAGTCAGAGGACGATTGTTATGGATGCAGGGATTGCTACGGAAGATAATATTGCATTGATTAAAAAGAACGGCTTTAAATATATAGCAGTCTCACGCAAGAGAACATATGATGAAGCCCTCTGGTCTGGAGTGCAAGAGGAGAAGGTCGCATTATCGGAGGGGAAAACAATATTGAGTATGAAATTAGCCCGAACAGAAGAAGAGGTGTTTCTTTTTTCCTACTATTTTATACGCCATACGGCGCACCTCAGCGCTATCGCTCTCTTCTGCCAATTCGATCTGAATCGCAAAAAGGAGTTTCAATACGCCCTGCTTTTCAACTTCCTGTATTGTTACCTTATCAATTCCAGCACTTCCCTTGTTCTTTCGAACATAATTCCAGGCTCTTATCAATACATCCATACGGTGGAGTTTAATTATCAAAGCGGTATATGAGCAACCAACACTATATGTGCATGAATATCAATCATAAAAAACCTCTTCAATAATTTCTACAAACGCCCGGTTTATTGACAACTTCAATTTCTGTTCTATAGTACAATGAACTACAATTCCAATCAAAAGCCTGATTCCTCCTGTTGGAAAAATAGAAATAATCAATTTTTAGATGGCATTAATTCTCTTTTTTCAACTCATATAATTATAATAATATTTTCAATTTCTACGTAAGAGAAGCAAAATTGCAGAAATATTCCTTGCGTATAGATAGAAGGAGAGACAATATTGTAATTATTTCAGAATAATCAAGTAATTAATAAACACAAGTCTGTTCTTGTAAAATGTCAATCCAGAATAGAAACATCTATAGATTTACGAGGTGATTCATTTTCGTTTATACCATACCATTTTTACAAATTTACTGTCTATCCATATATACTCAGTTGCCGTAAATGTCGCAAGTTGATCAAAAGGAAGCCGGAGTTTTCTCTCTTTACTTTTATTCGATCGGCTTATACCTTTACTGATTATAGGGATTTCCTTTACAGGTTTAAGTTTTTCCTTTTTAACAGGTGTATTTTTAAAACTGAAAGTGTTGAAGTATTTCATCAGTTTTTCAATATCATAGTTTTCTTTGATGAATGCGGACAAAATAATTGCTTCTTTTCCGTAGTCTTTATTAAAAGAGAGCCATTTTTTCATAGGAGGAACAAAGTAGGTCAAGTTAGGCGTTAAAGAGTTTGTCTGCAAGCTGAACTCTTTTCTCGGGAATATTGGGAATATCTTACCTGTCGTTTCTATTTTGAAAATGTATACGTAGCATCTCTCTCTGGGCGTAAAGGATATTTTACATCTGTCCCTGTTACTAATCATATTGCTATTCTTAATGATTGCTGTTTGAAATATACCTGCTGTTTCTCTCATTTTCAGAACATCAAACTCCAGGAAACGCGGTCCTTTTTCAGAAGGATCAGTTTTTTCCGGTTTGAGAAGTGTGTGAAACAGATCTTCTACATGCGAGGCGTATTGCCTGCCATAATTTTGATTGACCTGTTTTATAAAGGACTTAAAAGTAGAGTCTCTTACGCTTCTTACTTCCCGATTTGATGCATCCAGAGAACTCTCTATTCCTATTATTATGCTTATTGATAAAAAGAGGAAGATAAGAGTCCTTAACTTCCTCTGAAATTGATATTTTCGCATTATTTGTTTTTGTTATGAAAGAGTTTTGCTTACTTATTTATGCAATTAATCCCTTTATTATTTTCTCTGTTTTGAAAATGCCCTACCCAGTCTTTTTGATTTCTTTGTAGCAACTTCTACGGCATTTATCAGGGTACTCCTGAGACCGCCTTTTTCCAATGCGTGAAGCCCTTCTATCGTAGTTCCTCCTGGAGAGGTAACAGAATCTTTGAGTTCGCCTACGTGCATACCTGACTCCAGTACCATCTTTGCCGCGCCAAAGACAGTTTGTGCTGCAAGTGCCGTAGATACGTCTCTTGGCAAACCCATCTTAACCCCTCCATCTGTCAATGCTTCAATAACCATATAGATGAATGCCGGGCCGCTGCCGCTCAGGCCCGTAACGGCATCGAGGTATTTCTCCTCAAGTAAAAAAGACTTACCTACTGCATTAAGTATCTGTCCGACCAATTCACCATCATTCGGCGTGGCATTTTTTCCCAGGGCGTATCCTGCGGCTGCCTCACCTACAAGGCACGGGGTGTTTGGCATAACCCTGGTTACTCTACATCCCTTGTTTAAAGAGGATTCCATGAAGTCCAACGGAATCCCTGCTGCGATAGATACAACCAGATGTTTTTCCGTAATATCATTTTTTAATTCTTCAAGGATTACACCCACTACGTTTGGTTTGACAGCAAGTATTATGACATCTGAATTGGCTATTACTTTTTTATTCTCCAGTGAAGTATTTATCCCTATTTCTTTTTCAAGGGTTTTACAGCGTTTGTTGTCAACATCACTGACGATAATGTTATCTACAGGGCTCAGTTTTGTTCTGAGCAGCCCTTTTACCAGAGCTTCTGCCATCTTGCCGCCACCGATAAATCCTATTTTTTCTTTAAGCATTTTTTTCTCACAAAAAAACCCGTTATTCTCTACTAAACACGCACAGACCAGAAGAAAAGATTATATGAAAGCTTTTCATTATGGTAAGATGTATGGATTAATTTCCATTTATCTATTGAGTAAGTCTGAAATTCTACTTTGGCACAAGATGAGTGTCAATTAATTATTTTAATTATTAAATGGCTAAATCAGAAAACGAATTAGGACGTAAATTCATTGTTGCCGCAATCCAGTTCTGTTCAAACGAAAACAAAGCGGGAAACTTGAAGTTAGCAGGAAAGTTTATCGATAATGCAGTTAAGAATGGCGCTGATGTTGTGGTCTTACCTGAGATGTTTAACTGCTGCGGCCATACAAAGGTTATGGTAGAAAACGCGGAAAATATACCGGGCGATACAATTAATGCTTTATCTGATAGAGCGGAAAAGCATGGAATTTTTATAGTATGCGGAAGCATATTTGAAAAGGTTGGAAAGAACAAGGTCCATAACACATCTGTAATAGTAGGACGAAATGGTAACATAGTGGCAAAGTATTCTAAGGTCCACCTTTTTGATGTTGATATACAAGAGAAGATAAGATATAAAGAATCGGAGAATGTGGTAGCAGGTAAAAAAATAGTTACTGCCAATATGGGAAACGTGAAAGTCGGTATGAGTATTTGTTACGACTTACGTTTCTGCGAGCTTTACAGGTCTCTGGCGTTAAACGGAGCACAGATTATTTTTATCCCTTCTGCATTTACCTCAACTACCGGAGAATATCACTGGGACCCCCTGGTTAAGGCTCGTGCCATTGAAAATCAGTCTTTTGTTGTAGCAGCAAATCAGATAGGAACCAGCCCCAATAATATAACATGCTATGGGAACAGCATGATTGTTGATCCGTGGGGAAGGGTCCTTGCAAAAGCCAGGGATAAAGAAAATGTGATTATTGCGGAAATCGATTTAGATTTATTGGAAGAGGTAAGAACAGAAATACCTTTATTTGAACACAGACGTACTGATTTATATTAGAATGGAGATTTACGTATGAAGTTAGTTTACGCTGATAATAATGCGACAACACGAGTTGATGATGAAGTTTTGGAAGAGATGCTGCCTTACTTTAAGGAATATTATGGCAACCCATCAAGTATACATACTTTCGGAAGACAGGTTGCAGGCAAAATGGACCAGGCCAGAGAAAGAGTAGCGACCATCCTGGGTGCAGATACATCTGAAATCGTATTTACAAGTTGCGGCACGGAGAGTAATAATTATGCCATACATTGTTCGCTGGAAGCGCATCCTGACAAAAAGCACGTTATCACAACCAAGGTTGAACATCCGGCAGTGTTGAATGTGTGTAAATATTTTGGTAAGAACGGTTACGAAGTAACCGAGCTTGATGTTGATAAGGGCGGAATGCTTGATCTGGATGAGTTAAGGGATTCCATAAAGGACAACACGGCAATTGTTTCTATCATGCATGCAAATAATGAGACAGGCGTAATATTTCCGATAGAAGAAATCGGTAAAATAGTCAAAGAAAAAGGGGCGCTTTTTCACTGTGACGCGGTCCAGGCAATTGGTAAGATCCCCATAAACCTTAAACACAGCTATATAGACCTCCTGTCAATGTCGGGACATAAGCTTCATGCACCGAAAGGTGTTGGTGTTCTGTTCATACGAAAAGGGGTGAGAATAGATCCTTTAATTATAGGCGGACATCAGGAAGATAATAGAAGGAGCGGGACAGAAAATGTTCCCTATATTATCGGGCTGGGCAAGGCCTGTGAATTAGCTGAAGGATATGTAAAAGCAGAGCAGACTGAAGTAAGGTGTCTAAGAGACAAACTGGAAAAAGGCATCAAAGATCAGCTTACTCATGTGGTAATAAATGGAGAAAACAGTGATCGTCTACCCAATACGAGTAGCGTAAGCTTCGAATATGTAGAAGGGGAGGCGACTCTGCTTCTACTTGATATGGCAGGCATCGCGACTTCTTCAGGCTCCGCATGTACAACCGGTTCGGCAGAACCATCTCACGTCCTGCAGGCAATGGGAGTACCCCCTGTTACCAGCAGGGGGACAATCAGGTTTAGCCTGAGTAAATACAACACGGAAGAAGATGTTGATTATATACTGGAAAAACTGGTACCGATAATCAAAAGGCTACAAAGCCTCTCGCCTCTTTTTGAAGACTCTCAATAAAGGGAGTAGCATGCAATTCGTGAAATCATCTATACTATCAATGATAGTTTGACTATAAAAAATTAGCCTCGTTACCGTGCTATGGTAACGAGGCTTAAATTTTTCTTTGTGATAATAATCTATTCTGCAGTCAGGAAATCCTGCTCCCCTACTTACTCTTAATTATCACAAAACGTGTATGCATTCCTCTTCTTAATAAAAATAGAATGTCTTTCCCTTTAGCAGTACGTTTCAATGCATCTTTAAATTCATCTAAATTATTAATTTTTTGTCGATTAACTTCCTTTATTAAGTCGCCCTCTTTAACATCAGCTAGAGAAGCAGGGCTACCTGGCTCTACAGCAGTAACGACAACACCGGTTTCACCCTCAAATTCGAAGCTTTTAGCCAACTCTTCGGTCAAGGCTTGTACTGATATACCCAAGTCATTACCAATAGATGTTTTACCTGACGCAAACAGATCTGAAGGCTGTTCACCGATTTTCACAGTCAAAATCTTTTCCTTTTCTTTTCTCAAGACTTTAATTTTAACCTTTGTACCAACCTGAGTTTGAGCGACTATGTTACGCAAATGATTAACATCACTTATTTCTTTATTATCATATCCGATTACAATATCGCCTCTTTCAAAGCCTGCTTTCTTGGCAGGGGAATCGTCCTGCACGTCGCTTATCAATACTCCTTCTGTTGCCTCTACACCGAATTGTTCTGCAAGCGATGCGTCCATATTCTGAATGGCGACGCCTAACCAGCCTCGAGTGACTTTTCCTTTATCAATCAGGTCTCTGAGTACGGCTTTTGCCATGTTTACAGGAATGGCAAATCCTATTCCCTGGTAACCGCCTGAACGAGTGAAAATTGCGGTATTAATCCCTATAATCTCTCCATCAATATTCAGTAATGGGCCCCCACTGTTTCCGGGATTAATAGCTGCGTCAGTTTGAATAAAATTCTCATAATTTGCGATACCAACACCTGATCTGCCTATTGCACTCACAACACCAACGGATACCGTATGAGTAAGGCCAAAGGGATTGCCAATTGCAATTGCCCACTGCCCTTGCCTCAGGTTTTCAGAGTCTCCTAACTTTGCCGCTAACAGGTTCTTTCCTTCAATTTTTATTACCGCTAAATCTGTCTGTTCGTCTGTGCCTACAATTTCCGCGTCAAACTCTCTCTTGTCGCTAAGCTTGACCTTTAATTCGTCAGTATCAGCAACTACATGGTTGTTGGTAAGGATGTATCCTTTATCACCATCAATTTTTACTATTACACCGGAACCGAGGCTCTGTGATTTAAACTCTCCCTTAGGAGGGGCTTTTGGTACAAATTTGTCAAAAAAATCATCGAAAGGACCTCCCCTTCTATCACGCCCATTACCATGGCCACGTCCTCGTCCATATTGATCACCATGATATCCCCCCATAGAGGAATGTTTAAAAACTTTTACCGTTGTGATAGAAACAACGGACAGTTTGACATCTTCCGCAACATGCATTAAAGACTGTTCTAATTCTCCCGGACCTGTTACCGCCCTGGCGCTACCTGCATATCCAGAGATAAATGATAAAACAAACAGTGGGACTATAAGGGACAAAAAATACTTTCTTATGTTCCATCTTTTCCTATACACGAAAACCTCCTTTTAGGTATTAAAACCCAGATTAAATAATATTAGTGATTTAACACTTCCAAAATAGTAGTATAAATGAGTATCAATAGCAATATGATAATCGATACTCATTTTGATAATTCAAGGTATTTCGGATCAAAATCTAACTCTTGAGAACTGCACCATTCATAATGTTCTTGTGCTGTCCGTTTTTAACAGTTAATTTACCGTTTACCAAGACATGCTTGATACCCGTTGAGTAATTATGCGGGATAGCAAACGTTGCCTGTTCTGAGATTGTCCTCTGGTCAAAAATTGTTATATCCGCAAAGAATCCCTCCTTTAAAAGCCCTCTATATTTAAGCCCCAGTGTTTGAGAGGGGAGTCCGGTCATTTTATATATCGCCTCTTCTATAGAAAGAATAGATGTTTCATTAACATATTTTCTTATTATTCTGGAAAAAGTACCGTAACCCCTTGGATGTGGCTTCCCATAATTTAATATCCCTTTTAAAGATCGAAGAGAGCTGTCGGAACCTGCCATAACAAAATCCCATTTTAATATCCTGGCAAGATTTTCTTCTGACATATTAAAGAATATAACACCAACCCTACAATCTTCTTGATATAAAAGGTCGAGAACAAATTCTATAGAAGGTATTTTCAATACGTTTGAGATTTCAGCAATAGTTTTTCCTTCATAATGCCTTTGTTCTTTATTAAACACTGATGAAATCATTATGGTTCCCCAAAACTCCTCACTTACCCCCTCTTGTTCCATTTCTTTGATAATACGTTCTCTACACAGAGGATCTTCCAGCCTTGTTTTCTCTTTGGAGGCGCCTCCCTCATATACCCAATCAGGCAAAATGATATCTAAATCTGTTGCCGCCGCCGTATATGGGTATCGATCACAGGTGATTTTTATGTCTTCAGCTCTGGCGTTTTTTAGCAGATTTTCAATTTTATCAATCTTCCACCAGTTTTTCTGTCCCCATGTCTTAATGTGAGAAATCTGGGTCTTTACTCCGCTCTCTTTAGATATATTTATCGTTTCGTTTAATGCAGTTTCCAGTTCATTGCCTTCATCCCTCATATGGGTAGCATATATGCCATTATGTTCTCTGACTATTTTGCATAGTATAATTAATTCGTCGGTTTTTGCGTAACATCCCGGAGGATAAACCAATCCGCTTGACATACCAAAAGCACCTGATTCCAATGCATCCCTTAGCTCCTGTTTCATTTTAGCAAGTTCACTACTATCCGGTTCACGATCTTCATATCCCAATATGCAGGCGCGGATATTACCGTGACCAACGAGAAATCCTCTATTTATAGAACTCTTCGTGTCGTTTGCTCTTTTAAAAAATTCCTCAGCAGTTTGCCAATTAATATCCAGATCGAATTTGCTGAATCCTTTTTTTTGTTTTCAAGCAGTTGGCCTTTTAACGGAAATGCAGATATACCGCAGTTTCCACAAATCTCTGTGGTAACACCATCATAGATTTTACTTTCACTTTCCGGGCTGACTAACCAGAAAAAGTCACTGTGTGAATGGATGTCAATAAACCCCGGTGCGACAATACAACCGGTAGCATCAATAAATTCGGAATCATGATAGTCAATAATTTTGCCTATATAAACTATTTTATCACCACGAACCCCGATATCTGCAATTCTCCTGGCATTTCCTGTCCCATCTACAAGAGTACCGTTCTTTATTATTAGATCAAAATTGTGTGACATCAATAGTATCCTGTGAAATAACGCGGTAATGAAATGTAAGTAATCATATTACTAAAACTCGAAACTATGATTAATAATGTGTGGAGTGTTTCGCCGATTCGCTTCTCACTTTAGTGTGAAAGGCGATAATATTATACACGAAGGCTTTTGCTGTACCTGGAGTATCTGTTATTCACTGAGCATTGAAGATTCTGTTCTGCCAAGGAAAGAGTCAACATCTTTATGCAATAACCTCAAATCCCTCTTTAATGCACGCTCATGGGCGACATTGTGACTTTGGTTGGTTGAAAAACATCCTGAAGCACACACAACAAATACGAGAAATACAATAGTTTTTTTTATGATTTCAACAACCTTCTGTTTTTTAGCAAAACGTTACAAGTGTGTTTCAACACTCTTTTCTTTTTCTTGATGAAGGAATTTTCATACTTCTTCTATATTTAGTTACCGTTCTGCGTGCGATATCGCCACCCATTTCTCTTAATTTGGCAGCAATCTCCTCATCGCTTAATGGGCTTGATTTGTCTTCTTCTTCAACAATTTTTAACAGTTTTTGCCTTGTCGCTTCCCACGATTCCATGTTACCATCAGCATTCATAAACCCACCAGTAAAAAAATATTTCAACTCAAAAATTCCTTTAGGAGTTTGAACATATTTATGAGCTATGGCTCGGCTTACTGTTGATACATGGATTCCCACCGCATCAGCAACATCCTGCATCTTTAAAGTTCGAAGAGCGAGGGTCCCCTCTTCAAAAAACTGTGTCTGCATTTCTACTATCTTGGCTGCCACTTTGTACAGTGTTCCTTTTCTCTGTTCAATAGCATCTATAAGCCATCTGGCAGATTCGATTTTTTTGCGAATATAACGCCTTGTGTTTATATCATAACCTTTACCAACAAGTACGTCTTTATAAAACGAGCTTATATAAATGCGCGGTAGATTATGGTCTCCTACGAGTGTGACCTCATATTTTCCGTCCACACAATCCACTTTGACTTCCGGCGTTACATAAGGAATCCGTTCATTGCCAAAAAGAGAACCGGGTTTGGGATTCAGTGTCTTAATAAACTCTATTACCTTTTTGATCAGCTCAAGATTATAACCCAGCTTTTTTGCTATAAGCTTATATTTCTTTGTTTCAACGTCTTCAAGGTGATTTGAAATTAATTCTTTAGCAATAATGTAATCAGGGTCCCGTTCATCCAGTTGTAGCAGAAGACACTCTTTCAAGTTCCTTGCACCAACGCCAAGAGGCTCCATGCCTTGTATGATTTCCAGCGCTTTATTTGCCTGTTCAATACTTACGGGCATTTCTATTGGCTCAACAATTTCTTCCAGAGGATAAGCCAGATATCCAATATCATTGATGCTATAAATTATGTTTTCACAGATTGCCATAAACGTATCATCTAACTCCATAATCGACAACTGGCCAAGAAGATAATCCTGGAGCGACATTGATCCTGCGGCTGTATTTTCCAGCGCTTCCTGTTTACGGTCTCGTTCATCGACAGCATCACTTCTTTTTATATTTGTTTGAGAAAAGTAGTCTCCCCAATCATCTGCCATTTCTCCAAGCCTTTTAAACTCTTCATCCTCCTGCGCTTCTTCCTGATTTTTACCTTCTGTAAGCTCTTCATCAAGCGTTTTTTGCTCATCTGTTTTCTGTTCATCTTTTTCTTCGTCAGCAACTTCTTCTAAAACGGGATTCTCCATCAACTCTTGCTGAACATGTTCTACTAAAGCCAGCATAGGAAGCTGAAGTATCTCAATGGACTGGATCACCTGGGGTGCCAGTTTCATCTGTTGTCGAAGTTGCGGCGATAATACTGTATCTATTCTCATAAATTGTAACCTTGAAAAATCTTAATCCTTTTGTATTAATTTTCTACCATGAATCGCATCGGCAATAACCGCGGAGTTCGCATACTCCAGATAACTTCCCGAGGGCATGCCTCTCGCCAGTTGTGTTACTTTTATTCCTAAAGGCTCTAAACGCTCATGAATGTACATGGCAGTGACATCACCTTCCATATTCGGATTTGTGGCAATGATCACTTTTTGAATATTATTCTCCCTGGCTCTATTTACTAATTTATCAATATTAATATCTTCCGGAGCAACATTTTCCAGAGGATCGATATGCCCAAACAAAACGTGATAAGTTCCTTCATAGAAGCCCGCTTTTTCAATCGCAATAAGGTCTTTTGGTTGTTCCACTACACATATCTTTGTTTTGTCACGCCCGTGGTCAGCGCAGATGTGACAAGGGTCGCTCTCTCCAATATTACAACAAATCGAACAGTAACTTACATTTTGCTTAACATTCCGTTTCGCAACAGCTAATTGCATCACCTCATCATGAGGTAGCCTGAGAATGTAGTGCGCTATTCTTTCAGCGCTTTTCTGACCTATACCTGGCATCCTGCCCAGCTCTCTCATGAGATTCAACATAGATTGAGGATACGTTTTCATATTTATATATATCGTCTTTTTTAAAACATATTTGGCATTCCCGGTATATTCAGACCACCCGTCATCTTTCCCATCTCCTCTTGATACATTTCCTGAGACTTTTTCATGCCCTGTGATACTGCCGCTAGTATAAGATCTTCCAACATCTGGACATCATCCGGATCGACAACTTCCTTATCAATCTTTATAGATAGAAGCTCTTGTTTTCCATTAACATGCACGGTTACCATCCCACCGCCGGAACTGGTTTCTATAACACGCTCTTTAAGGTCGGCCTGAATAGATTCCATCTGTTTCTGCATATTCGCAGCCTGTTTTTGCATTTGCTTCATCATGTTGCCCATGTTACCCATACCCTTCATCCCTTTTCCTCCTTTATATTAACAATTGACCCGTCAAAAAACTCGACTGCTTTTCTCACCATAGGCTCATTTTTTACATCATCTAATTTGTTGCTTTTTCCTTCCTGCACCACTCCATGTCCTCTCTTCTTATTATCAACGGCCTTAAAGCCATTTTTTGAAACTATGAACTTTACATGAATCTTCTTACCGATTACCTTTTCCAGGCAGTCATCAATTATCCGCTTTTCTTCAGGTTTTTCAAGCCTTTCTTTGTGAATAAGATAATTCTTAGGGACTTCTACAATCGCTTCGCTATCAACTATGTGTAATGCTCTTGCATTCTGTAACAGGGCCCAGGTTGTTTTCTTTTTTTTCTGTAGTTCAATCATTGCCTTATTCCAGGTCTCAGTAAAACTGATATCAGGACTTACCTGTTTATCTAACACTACATTATTATGAGATGGCGTTTCTTGTATTTGCGTCTTTACTGGTATCGATATCTCCGATTTTACTTGTATCTCAGGTGTAACCGGTACTGTAACATCAGCTTTGTTTATGACCATTACCTTGTCTGTCTCCTCTACGTTACCCTCAAACATCTTTTTCATTCCTTCTATTTTGTCTAAAACAGAGCTTAGCGGACTTAACTCTTCCATCGTCGCAAGCTTTACAAATAAAACTTCCAGATAAACCTTCTGTTGAAGTAAATCTCTGGTTTTTGTTTTAGCTTCGGAAATCACCTGAAACATATACATTAATGTTTCAGGTGAAAGTGATGAGGATTGCGTTTGTAACAGATTAAGATCACCTGATACCGTTTCTATAGCATTAGGTTCCTCTTTGCAAACAGAAATAAGGAGTAAATCACGAATATAAAGAAGCAGTTGGTCAATAAATCCTTCTATATCTTTACCGCTTTCCAGGATTTTATGAAATACCTCGATAGATAATTCAGGATTTTTTTCAATAAAGCTGTTAACCAAACTTGAAAGTTTCTCTTCACTGACAACACCAAAAATATCGTAAACATCTCTTAATGTTATTTTTTCATGACAAAAGGAGGCAAGTTGGTCCAGGATTGATTCGGAGTCCCTCAAACCTCCCCTGGCATATTTTGCAATGGACTGGAGCACCTCTTCCTCTGCGGCAATATTCTCTGTTTTACAAATCTGTGCAAGCCTGTCACTGATATCAGGTATAGAGATATTCTTGAAATCGAACCTCTGGCAGCGCGACTGAACGGTATCAGGCACACGGCCTGGTGAAGTGGTGGCAAAGATAAATTTTACATGTTCAGGCGGCTCCTCCAGCGTTTTCAAGATTGCATTAAACGCTTCCTTCGTCAACATGTGCACTTCATCAATAATATAAATTTTATACCTTGACGCAGCGGGGGCATACCCCACATTTTGCCTGATATTTCTTATTTCATCTATGCCACGGTTGGATGCGCCATCTATTTCCAGAACATCAATATCATTCCCGTTTGTAATGCTGTTACATGTAGAGCATTCATTGCAAGGGTTATAGGTAGTTCCTTTTTGACAATTCAGGGCTTTGGAAAGTATTCTTGCCATAGATGTTTTACCAACCCCTCTTGGGCCGGCAAACAGGTAAGCATGCGCGACACGGTCTGTACGAATGGCGTTTACCAATGTAGTAACTACATGTTTTTGGCCGACAACTTCATGGAACGATTTTGGTCGATATCTTCTCGATAGAACTATATATGACATATCTTTTCAAAATTAGATAAAATGGCCGTGCACTTTTATTCGATTTTCTTTCCGTTGGACTCTCCAGGCAGTTAGCTCCAACCAGGCAACCCCACGGCACATAAGTACAAATGCTTATGGCTGCTTGCTTCCGCATCTGACCAGGTTCACATAGCCTCATTGCATGAGACCCAGCCTTCAACACCACTTGCTTAAAAAGTACCAAAAGTCCGAAAAACCTCCAAAAAGCGATCGACCCTGCATAAGCGGATTGCAGGTAACAAGGAACCGCTAGCTCCCCGTCTAGCACGGCCAGTAATTCAACTAATTATTATGGCGGAGAGGGCGGGATTCGAACCCGCGAGGCAGTCACCCACCTACACGCTTTCCAAGCGTGCTCCTTCGGCCACTCGGACACCTCTCCAATCAGAGATTGAGTGAAGGGGAACAATCCTGCCTCAATCCGGGTAAATACTGTTTCAGGGAATAACACTCCATACCGGAACGGAGGGAGCGAGATTCGAACTCGCGTGAAGATTTCTCCCCAACTGGTTTTCGAAACCAGCGCTTTCAGCCGCTCAGCCATCCCTCCATTTTACTATGGTCGAATAACCTGTCTGCCGCGGAAAACCAGCCCTCTGCTATGGTGCAGGAATCAATCACCTCTGCGTTTTTCCAGAAAGAACCGTTTCAAAAGCAGACTGCACTCATCCTCTAAAACCCCCGAGATAACGTTCACGCGGTGATTAAAACGAGGATCATTAACCAGATTTACGGTTGACTCACAAGCGCCCTGTTTTTTATCTTTCGCTCCGTATACCAGGTTTTTAACCCGGGCCTGGACTAACGCCCCCGCACACATTGCGCATGGTTCCAGAGTCACATACACGGTAGTATCGCTTAGCCTCCAGTTTTGAAGAGATGCAGATGCCTGTGTGATTGCAATCATTTCAGCATGGGCTGTGGGGTCTAATAACATCTCGCGTTGATTATGCGCTTTTGCAATTATGCTATTGCCATGAACGATTACAACTCCTACAGGGACCTCATCTTTTTCCAATGCCTTATTTGCTTCAGTGATTGCCTGCCGCATATAAAACTCATGCGAACGGTATTCAGTTAACATAAACGTTACCACTAGAGCTCAAAGAGAATTTATACGCGCCCAGCACGATTCGAACGTGCAACCCCCGGTTTCGTAGACCGATACTCTATCCAATTGAGCTATGGGCGCTCAGTTTATAATATACTAGTATAAGGGGCTTATGTATTGCGCCACACATGAAAGTCAATTGAAAACACTCAAAATTATCAATTTTATTGAATTTTTTCATAAAAGTGCAACAAATATAATAGTTTTCAGTCAAACAAGGTTATATAGTATTTTTTGTTATAAGTTTTTATTATAAGCAAGAATGATACCTTTAGCTTCAATTTACCTATAGTAGTTAATAATTTAAATTTAGCAACTAAAAAACCTGTGCTCAGCACGTCCACCAGACGCATGCAAACACATGTTTTTTATTGGTCAGTTTTTGTAAAAATCCCAATGACTTAGTATTGCTAAAGCGGCCGACATTCCCGGTGCGAACCGTCTCACTTTCAGCAACCTTCTCTTTGTAAACCGTAAAAACCGCATATCACCTGCAATGGCTTTCAGATTATCCAAGGCCTTCGACAACAGTCCAGAGGTATGGCTGGATTTTGTGTTTTGTTATTCCTGTGATTGGAACTTCTTCATAAATCTGCGATCAATATAATTCTTAATTATAAAGGCGAGCCTTCCTCCTATTACCATCTTTTTTTTTCGCAAAACTCCGGTACCGTCTCCCATATTAAAAATGAGCAGGTACTCTCCGCCGGGATCAAAAGTATGAAGTTCTGTCTCATCTAAAGATGCCATGAGATTGTGGTAAAGGACCGGATTTTCCCGTACTGCGTAAACCCCAACTTTATCAAGTGGCTTGTCTGTAAAATAAATACAATCTCCACCTCCGAATATTTCAGCATGTGCGGTACATTGAAGGTATTTGTTGACAAGGAGCTCTCCTTCAGGGCCGGTTGGTAATCCTGATTTCTGAAAGACGGGATACGTCTTTATTCCATGAGCCAGAAGGATTAAGTCCACAAAATGTTTTTGCCCTGATTCCATGACAATCTGTCCGGTTTTTACCTCCCTTACGAAATCATTTTCCAGGATTTCTATACCGCGTTTTGTCAAGGATCGGAAAATTCTGTTGCGAACATTTTCCGGAAAATGCTCCATAAATTTTTCACCTGAAAAGATCGTTATTACCGGGATATTTTTGCCATAGTATTTTCCCAATCTCCAGATGTTTCCGGCAGTTTCAGCAGAAGAAGGACCGCCTCCTATTATTCCGATAGAAATATTTTTTTGTAAGGTAAGTTCAAGCATTCGCTCCTGTACATGCATCAGTAATTCAATCGGCTTTACCGGGAAGATATCTGTGTCTGTTCCTGATACAATCGTCATTGGTACATAACTGCCGACATTACATGAAAGCACATCGTAGGTAATAGTCTGGCCGGAATCAAGGTATACCGTTCGGTTTTCAGGATTAACGCGATTTACTCTATCCTGCATAAACACACCACCCTGTTTCTCTACTACTTGTTTTGTCGCAAAGCGGACCTCTTCCGGGTTGTATGTTTTTCCCAACATCCCCGGGCCCATACCGGAATAATAGTGGTAGGGTGATGGGCCGATAAGGGTTACTTTATGACCTTTTTCAATAAATTTGTGAAGATTGGCAAGTGTCAGCATATGCGCGTGCCCACCGCCGGCAATTACGAGATGTTTTCCCAACGTTACCTCCATAATTAATGAAAAAGGGTAAACAGATTTGATGCATACCGGTGCGGCACATTATCAATAAGAATATAATACCCGGATCATATACTTTCGATCAATTTACCCAGTTGTGCCAGATGAGTCCGCTCTTCATCAGCAATCTGCCTCAATACTTTTTGAGATTGAGAATCCCCGGCTCTTTCACTAGCACGTAAATAGAGGTCAAGTGCCTGTGCCTCAATTGACATTGCCACTTCAATAATGTCTGTTACCGATTCCCAGTCCGGATGAAAAAGATTTGCATACTCTTCTGTAGTAAGACCTCCTTCAAGTTTCTTGACAGCAACACTTTTTTCAAACTCTTCTCTGGTTACGGATTTCTCCGTGATTTTGCTATACTCTTCTAAAATACGATTCTGGTGTTTAATCTCTATTTCAGATAGTTTCTCGAAGAGGTTACTGGCATCACTGTTATTTACTCTGGCCTTCATTTCAAAATAAAAATTTCGCAGGCCTTCCTCAAGAGAATAAGCGACTATCAGGGTCTTTTCAACCGATTCGTTACCGGTAAAAAGTTCCAACCCCTTGTTCTCTGTTCCAAAAGCGGCCTCACCTTTCCATGCCTTAAATCCTCCGGAAAGATTATAAACATCACCGAATCCCTGTGCCGCCATCATCTGGGCGGCAATCCGGCTGCGTCCTCCTACGGCACAGTATACAACGGTTGCTTTATCAGGATCTATTTCACCAATCCGTGATGTTATTTCCGGCAGGGGTATAAGTTTGGCTCCCGGGATATGACCTGTCTCATATTCCTTAGGTTGACGTACATCTAAAAAGGTAAGTTCATCGGGAGGTTTTTCCTCCCTATACTCTCTCGCCTGGTCCACATTAATCGATTTAACGGGAGTGAGAAATTGTTTCCAGCGCATAATACCCTCCTTTAAACATTGTAAACGATAATAGGTAAAGACAACTATGTAATAATACATGTTTTGTATAATATTTCACCTCATTTCCAGGCGTTTCTATGTACAGGCTTATGCCCATTTATCCTCCAACGTTTTTTCTCTGTCTCCCTGGAGCCCTCACGATGAATAATCTTTTGTATTGAAAAACATACATACTCTTTTATAATAAAAATTAATTAGCAGTTGCTGCAATTCAATTTTTGACACATTTCAAATATGAAGAGACCATATCTATTAATAATCACAGTAACCATGTGGTTTGTTTTCACGGGCGGTATTTCTCTGTCAGAGGACTTTAACGTGGAGTCGATAGAAGCTTACAGGCAGGCCGCAGAGAAGAATCCTCATGATGCAAAGTCTTATTTTAATCTTGGTATTGCCTGTCTCAAATCAGGCATGTACCAAGAATCGATTGAGTCATTAAAGCAGGCAATAAAAATCGTTCCTGATGACGCGGAGGCCCATAAAGCTCTCGGTTACGTCTGTCTGAATTTATACTTGTATGAAGATGCGATTGAAGCGTCAAAGCAGGTTTTAAGGATTAAGCCTGATGCCACAGCACATTATAACCTTGGTTACATTTATAATGCATCAGACGATAAAGACTCTGCCTTAAAGCAGTATGAAATACTGAAAAGTCTTGATTCTGAACTGGCCAACAAACTGTTAAAATTAATTAATAAATAATTCCGGCGTTTCTGCTGGAGAGAGAAACACAAAAATGAAATCATTAGAAATGGCAAAAACATTTTAAAACCGGAAATAACTAATATTTCAGAACATGGTTTCTGGATTCTTTCAGATAAAAAAAAAGAACACTTTCTTCCTTTTGCGAAACAACCTGTTTCGCAATTAGAAATTGGAAAAAGCCAACAAGCTGCTGGCCAGATTTCATCACAAGCTCCTTTGCAGTCGAAAAAATCAATTGGGCAACAAGCGGTTGCCCAATTAACACAAATTCCATGGGGACACAATATTACCATCATATCCAAGTGTAGAAACCCGGATGAAGCTTTCTTCTATATTCAAAAAACCATTCAAAACAACTGGTCAAGGTCTGTTCTGACTCATCATATTGAAAGTAATCTGTTTAAGCGAGAGGGTAAAGCCATAACCAATTTTAAGGCCACATTGCCGAAACCACAATCAGATTTAGCCAACGAAACTCTGAAAGACCCCTATAATTTCGATTTTCTGACATTAACAGAAAAACATAACGAAAAAGAGCTGGAAAATGCTTTGGTAAATCATGTCACCAAATTTCTGCTGGAATTGGGAGCCGGGTTTTCATATATAGGTCAGCAATACAAACTGGAAGTTTCCGGTGATGAGTTTTTTATAGATTTGTTGTTTTATCATGTACAGTTGCATTGCTATGTAGTGGTTGAACTGAAATCCGTAAAATTTAAACCGGAATTCGCCGGTAAACTTAATTTTTATGTATCGGCGGTAGATGGGACTTTAAAATCAGAGCAGGATAATGCTACTATCGGTATTCTTATCTGCAAGTCAAAAAATGATACAGTGGTGGAGTATTCCCTGAAGGATGTCCATAAACCGATTGGAGTAAGTGAATATATAATCACAAAAAATCTGCCTGATGAATTCAAATCTTGTTTGCCAAGCATTGAAGAGATTGAGACGGAATTGAATGGAGGGGAAGAATGGCAACAGTAGGAAGCAGTTACTAATCACCTTTAAAATATTACTGTAGAATTGTCATTTTTACCCGACGATTTGTTTGGCGGGACCTACTTGATCTGGGATTTTTTTCTATTCTTAATATATCTCCATAAAAATAGTTTTACCTGTTTTTAAATAAGTAGGATTTTCTCCAATAAACATTTTCCGTACATATTATCTTAGGGCATAGTTTTTATTTGATAATAATGTTACATTTTATATGAAATAGTTGTAACGTGTTCGTTATAAAGGACTTCTTATTTGACAAGTAAGTTGCAGAATCAAAAATATCATAATAATTACTATTGGAAAATTAGTATATGACTCAAACAACTAACAATTTGGCAGCCTATATCTGGTCTCTGGCCGACCTTTTACGCGGCGATTTCAAACAAAGCCAATATGGCCGGGTGATCTTGCCGTTTACTCTGTTACGTCGCCTTGAAGGGGTACTGGAAGAGAGTAAAGATGCTGTACTGGCCGAATATGAAAAAGTAAAAAAGATGAACCTACCGGAAGTAGGCGAAGAAAAAAAGCTGTTACGTGCTACCGGAGGTTTATCATTTTTTAACACTTCCAAGATGGACCTCTCCAAACTGGGTGAATCCGGTATAAAGGATAACCTGGAATCTTATATTCAGGGTTTTTCCAAAGATGCCCGTGAGATATTTGAGTACTTTAAATTTGGTGAGTATATCGGACAACTTAACGATGCCAACCTGTTGTATAAGGTTATGCAAAGAGTCAGGACAATGGATTTAAGCCCTGAGGCAATTTCCAACTATGAAATGGGTCTGGTGTTTGAAGAGCTGATCCGCCGATTTGCTGAAAGCTCTAATGAAACCGCAGGAGAACACTTTACCCCGCGTGATATCGTGCGTCTCACCACCTCGCTGGTGTTTATGGAAGATGATGACGCCCTAACCAAAGCGGGCATTATACGCACCATCTACGATCCCACAGCAGGTACCGGCGGTTTCCTTTCTTCAGGTATGGAGTATGTGCATGAGTTAAACCCTCAGGCAGTTATGCGTGCCTTTGGCCAGGAGCTCAATCCGGAGAGTTATGCTATCTGTAAAGCGGATATGCTGATCAAAGGGCAGGACGTCACCAATATCAAATTTGGCAACACTCTTTCCGGTGATCAGCTCTATGCCGATAAATTTGACTACATGTTATCCAATCCTCCTTTTGGCGTTGATTGGAAAAAGATTGAACAGGATATAAAAGACGAAAATAAGCTCAAAGGTTTTGATGGGCGTTTCGGCCCTGGGTTACCCCGTGTATCTGACGGATCGCTGCTGTTTCTGCTGCACTTGATCAGTAAATTGAGGGACGCTTCCGAAGGGGGCGCCCGTATCGGTATTATCCTCAACGGCTCACCTCTATTTACCGGCGGTGCGGGGTCTGGTGAATCGGAGATACGTCGCTATATATTAGAAGCTGATCTATTAGAGGCCATTGTCGCACTTCCTGCCGACATGTTCTACAATACCGGTATTGCCACCTATGTCTGGGTGCTGTCTAATAAAAAATCAAAGGAACGTAAAGGCAAAGTTCAACTGATTAATGGAGTCAACCTCTATGGGAAAATGCGTAAATCTTTAGGTTCTAAGCGTAATGTAATGGGTGATGATGACATTGCCACCATTACCCGCTGCTTTGGCAATTTTGATGTGGTCGATGCACGTGAGCTGGATAAGCCGGCAGATACTAAAAGCAACCGTGGACGCCAATCGGAAAACTCGAAGACGGAGGCGCCGAAAACCTTTGGCAGTAAGATCTTTAACACGTATGAATTCGGCTACCGCCGGATCACCATTGAACGCCCCTTGCGTGAATCCTGGCAGTTCAGTGATGAACGCATTGCCGAGCTGCGCTTTGCCCCCAAACCCTTAAACGTGGCTATGAAATGGGCATATGCTGAATACGGAAGCAACTGGACTGACGATATTGATTGTGACTCTTATGGCGTATTAAGCGAGAACGAAACGGATATTCGCACGCATATAAAAAATCACTTTAGCGAGCTGAAAGAGAAACAGATTAAAGATCTGTTAGACATCAAAACCTGGTTAAACCAGAGACAGATACTGTTAAAAGCCAGACAACTGCAACAGATCATTGGTTCAGAACAGCATGACGATATGAATGGTTATGATGATGTCATTAAAGGAACAGGTATCAAATTAAAGGCCAATGAGAAAAAACAGATAACTGTTGCCGTCAGTTGGAGGAACCCGGATGCGGAGAAAGTCATTAAGAAAATCCATAAGGGCAAGGCCAATCCTGTTTACGGATTGTTTAAGGTAGGTGGTGAGGTGGTTGAATACAAAGCAGATGGTGATCTGCGTGATAACGAGAATGTTGCCCTTGATCCTTCCAGGCCGGTTAACGAAATCAACGAAGCTTACTTTGCCAAAGAGGTACAGCCTCATGTGCCGGATGCCTGGATAGATGCTGGAAAAAAAGATGAAAAGGATCAGGAGATCGGTATTGTGGGTTATGAAATTCCCTTTAATCGCCATTTCTATGTCTATCAGCCGCCACGAGATCTGGCGGAGATTGATGCGGATTTGGATAAGGTGAGTGCGGAGATTATGGATCTACTTAAAGAGGTGCATTCATGATGACGAATTGGCATGGATGTAACATGTGTAGGATGGGCAAAGCGAAGCGTGCCCATCTATCTGTTCCATCAATAACACCCAAAGATGGGCACGGCAAGCCTTTGCCCATCCTACAGTGTGTGGGGTATTCATAATGACGGGTAGATACCAAGCGTATCCGGAGTATAAGGATTCTGGGGTAGAGTGGTTGGGGGAAGTACCAGAACACTGGGATGTAAAAAAATTAAAATTTATTGCTAATATTCACCCAAGTAACATTGATAAGAAAACAAAGGATGGTGAACTACCAATAGTTTTATGTAATTATACTGATGTTTATTACAATGATTTTATTGATAATTCTATAGATTTTATGAAGGCTAGCGCAACAATAGAACAGATTGAGAAATTCACTCTTCAAGCTGGTGATACAATTATCACGAAAGATTCTGAAGACCCTAATGATATAGCAATACCAACTTTCGTATCTGAGAACATGCCCGGAGTTGTTTGCGGTTATCACCTTTCAGTGATTAGACCTTTTAATAAATCTTATAGTGCTTATGTTAAGCGAGTTTTTGAATGTGAGTACGCACGTGCATATTTTGCAACAAGATCAAATGGATTAACTCGTTATGGATTGGGGACATATGCGTTAGAAAATGTATTTTACCCACAACCTATTAAAGAAGAAGCGGTGGTAATCGCCAATTTCCTTAACCACGAAACAACCAAAATCGATACCCTGATCGAAAAACAACAACAGCTAATCAAACTGCTGAAAGAAAAACGCCAGGCAGTGATTAGCCATGTCGTTACCAAAGGTTTAAATCCCGATGTCGCCATGAAGGATTCTGGTGTTGAGTGGTTGGGGGGGGGTGCCGGAGCATTGGGGTGTTTCTTCTTTAGGTTATTATGCAAACATTTCTACTGGTGCAACTCCTGACCGATCTAAGAAGGAGTACTGGGGTGGCGATATTCCGTGGATTAAAACTGGAGAAGTTAAATATAAAGAAATTCTTGAAACAGAGGAACATATTACACCAGAAGGTGTATGTAATTCGGCAGTAACAATTTCACCGCCTGGTACTTTATTGATGGCTATGTATGGACAAGGTGTTACGCGAGGCCGTGTTGCTATATTAGGTGTCTCCGCAACTTATAACCAAGCCTGCGCAGCGATTACTCCAAAAGAAACAATGTGGAATAAATATTTACGTTATTTCTTTATAGCGGCCTATCATGCAATTAGAGACGGTGGTAACGAAACAAGTCAGATGAACCTTAATGCAGATATTGTAAGTAAATTTAAGATTACAATACCAGAAATTAATGAGCAGCATCAAATAGTTAAATATCTAGATTTTGAACTGGAGAGATTTGATAAGTTAATCAAAAAAGCAGTTGATGCTATTAAGTTAATGCAAGAACGCCGCACAGCCCTAATCTCCGCCGCCGTTACCGGAAAGATAGACGTTCGCAAATGGAAGCCCCCGGAACAAAATAAATAAAATGTAGGATGGGCAAAGGCGATAGCCGTGCCCATCAATCCAATAAAATAAAATCACACGGGTCAAGAAGACGGTATGGCGATATAAGGGAGATGTTGCGTTATGGTGATCAAATGGGTGGGTGCGGGATGATGGAAGAAGACGAATATGATGGGCACGCTTCGCTTTGCCCATCCTACATTTTGCCTACGGTTTGCCCATAATACGGTTTGGTTATTTGGTGTTAATTGAGGTACAACATGGAATATCGGCGTTTTTATCAATCGGGTGCGATCTATTTCTTTACGGTCGTGACGGAGAATCGGGAACCTCTATTAATTGATAATATAGAACGGTTGCGTGCCGCCTTTCGTCTATGTATGTCTCGTTACCCCTTTGAAATTGAGGCGATTGTGGTGTTACCGGATCATCTGCACACATTATGGAAACTGCCTGAAGGTGACAAAGATTTTTCCCGACGCTGGATGGTGATTAAACGTAAATTTTCATCCGGCCTTCCCTGTGGGTCTGTAAACGCTTCCAAGGCCAGAAAACGGGAGAAGGGTATCTGGCAACGGCGTTTCTGGGAA
The DNA here is from genome assembly GCF_002443295.1 of Candidatus Scalindua japonica. Lineage (NCBI taxonomy): Bacteria > Pseudomonadati > Planctomycetota > Candidatus Brocadiia > Candidatus Brocadiales > Candidatus Scalinduaceae > Candidatus Scalindua > Candidatus Scalindua japonica. The sequence continues at coordinate 180,229 of NZ_BAOS01000022.1, forward strand.
CATTATATCCGCGATGAGGAGGATTGGAGAAGACATGTGGATTATATCCACTTTAATCCTGTTAAACATGGTTATGTTTCTGAACCTCAGGATTGGCCATATAGTTCATATCCTCAAGCTGTTCGTAAGGGTTGGTATGAAACAGACGTATTACGTGAAGAAGATTTCAAAGATATGGACTTTGAGTAATATGTTGCACCTGGGAGTCTCCGGAACAAAACAAGACGGATTTGATGGGCACGCTTCGCTTTGCCCATCCTACGGTTTGCTGAGGTGCGGCGTGGAATATGACGGTTTTATATAACCGGTACAATCTATTTATTTTCGCTGGTGACAAACAATGTAGGATGGGCAAAGGCGAAAGCCGTGCCCACCACAAAAAACAAGAAATATTATGAATGATAAGTCTACCGAAGGCGTGTTTCAAAACGAAATGATCAACCAACTGGTCACCAACGGCTGGTTGTTGGGTAAGCCTGAAAACTATAACCGTGATCTGGCTCTGTATGAAGAGGATTTGCTGGGTTTTGTTAAAGAGACGCAGGATGGTCAGTGGCAGAAATTTCGCAAATTATACCCCAATAATCCTGAGCAGAAGTTTTTAGAGCGTGTTGCTTCACAGCTGAATAAAGCTGATCCCAATGCCGCCAATAAGGAGATGCGTACCTTTGGCACCTTAGGTGTATTGAGACATGAACTGCGTGATCGCGGCACCCGTTTCAGCCTATGCCAGTTTAAACCGGAGCATGATCTGAACCCGGATACGCTTGCGCGTTATAAAGAAAACCGTCTACGTGTAGTTCCTGAGTTGGTGTATAGCCCCTGGGCTGATATTTCTGCCCCATCCCAACCTTCCCCCGAAGGGGAAGGTGACGAACACCTTGCTCAGACAGGCACAAAAGCCAGGGCATGGCGCATTGATCTGGTATTGTTTATCAACGGATTACCCATAGCAACCCTAGAGTTGAAATCAGAATTTAAACAGGCGGTACACAATGCCATTAAACAATATAAAACTACCCGTTTTCCCGTTGATCCGGTCACCAAAAAACCTGAACCACTGTTAACCTTTAAACGCGGCGCTTTGGTCCACTTTGCTGTAAGCCAATACGAGGTGTTTATGACGACACACCTTGAAGGAGAAGAGACTTTCTTTCTGCCGTTTAATAAAGGTACCAAAGAGGGTGGCGCCGGTAATGATACTCCTGAAGATGTTAACCGGTATGCAACCGATTACTTGTGGAATGATGTTTTACTGCCGGATAATCTGTTAAATATTCTTGCCCGTTACGTACATCTACAGATTGAAGAGAAAGAGGATTGGGAAGGGCGTAAATCTAAGGTAGAAACGATGATATTCCCCCGTTATCATCAGTGGGATGTGGCCAACAAACTCATAGATGCGGCTCGTACCGAAGGTCCGGGGAATAAATACCTGATCCAGCACAGTGCCGGTTCGGGGAAATCTAACTCGATTGCATGGACGGCCCATCAGTTATCATCACTCTATAATCAGGCAGGAAACAAACAGTTTGATTCGGTGATTATCGTAACTGATAGAAACGTGCTGGATGCCCAACTGCAGGATACTATCTACCAGTTCGAGCATGTGGATGGTGTGGTAGGTAGAATCAACAAGGAAGAGGGTGATGGGTCAAAATCTGAAAAACTGGCCTCTGCCCTGGAAAGCTCACAACCCATTATTATTGTCACGATTCAAACCTTTCCCTTTGTATTAAAAGCGATTGAAAACAGCGTTAGCCTGAAGAAACGAAACTACGCGATAGTTGCCGATGAGGCCCATTCTTCACAAACCGGATCTACAGCACGGCAATTGAAAGAGGTGTTGATGATTGAAGGAGGCGCTGAAGAGGAACTGACAGCAGACGATATACTGGATGCTGCTGTTGCCTCACGTCGCGCTTCCCGTAATCTCAGCTATTTTGCCTTTACGGCAACACCAAAAACCAAAACTCTGGAACTGTTTGGCCGTCTACCGAAGCCGGATGAACCACCTTCTAAAACCAATTTGCCGGAATCCTATCATGTATACAGTATGCGTCAGGCGATTGAGGAAGGTTTTATTCTGGATGTATTGAAAAATTACACCAACTATAAAGTTGCCTATAACCTGGCGTTGGCCATTCAGGGCAAAGATCAGGAAGTGGAAAGCAAAAAAAGCCAAAGTGAAACTCAACCAATGGGTGCGGCTGCATGACTATAATATTTCACAAAAGGTGCAGGTGATCATTGAACATTTCAGGGATAATGTGATGGGGCTGTTAGGAGGACAGGCGAAAGCAATGGTGGTGACCAGTTCCCGTAAAGAGGCTGTTCGTTATAAATTGTGCTTTGATAAATATATTACCGAGAAGGGTTATCAAACCATCCATGCCATGGTGGCTTTCTCCGGTGAGGTGGAGTTTAACGAGAATGATCCAAACACTGAAGGCTTGATTGGAGAAAAGTTTACCGAAAACAATATGAATCCTGATCTTAAAGGTCGTGATATGCGTAAGGCATTTGAGTCTAAGGATTATCAGGTGATGATAGTCGCTAATAAATTTCAAACCGGTTTTGATCAGCCCAAGCTATGCGCCATGTACGTGGACAAGAAACTCGGTGGTGTTGAGTGTGTGCAGACACTGTCTCGCCTGAATCGTGTCTATCCTGGAAAATCTGATAGCGGGACATTTGTTTTGGATTTCTTTAATGAGCCGGAAGATATTCTTGAATCTTTCAAACCGTACTATCAAACTGCAGAGCTGGCGGATGTATCCGACCCTGATCTGATCTTTAATCTGTTTGATAAGCTGCGAGCTGCCGGTATTTTCCAATGGTCTGAAGTAGAACAGTTTTGCGAGGCATTTTTCAAAAAGAGTAAAAGTAATGCGGCAATAACCAATATCTGCAAACCTGCAGTAGAGCGTTGGAAGATTCGCTATAAATCTGCTGTGGAGGCATATAAACAAGCCAAAGAAATATTTGATCGCACCAAAACAAGTGCTGATCCGGTATTAATTGCCAATGCGGAAAACAGCCTTAAGGAGTGTAAAAGAGAAAAAGATGCTCTGGATATATTCAAAAAGGACTTGGGCACTTTTGTTCGTTTTTACGAGTTTATGTCGCAGATTGTTGATTATGATGATAAGGATTTAGAAAAGCTGAGCTTATTCGCACGTAATTTACGCCCTATGTTGCGCGAATCGGCAATCGACGATGATGACATTGATTTGCATAGCGTAGAATTAAGCCACTACAGGCTGACAGCCATTCGCCAGCAGAACCTGAGTATTAGTGATAACATCGTGGAATATAAACTGGTGCCCGGAGAAGGGGTGGGTACAGCAAAAGCCAGAGATAAGAAAGAAGAGTTAATGTCACAGGTCATCAGTCGTTTGAACGAACTGTTTATCACCGATCAACTCACCGATAATGATCTGGTGAATTATGCCTATACTATCAGAGATAAGGTCAGAGAAGATGAACTGGTCATGAAGCAGATTACAAATAATACCCCCGAACAGGCAATGTTGGGAGATTTCCCCAAAGCAGTTGATAACGCAGTGATGGACAGCAGCGAAGCGCATCAAAATCAGATGATGCAACTGTTGTCTGATCCTTCAAAAGCAGCAGGTTTTGCCCGGGTGGTGTTTGATCTGTTGAAATTGGCAGGTTAAATCTGTGTTATAAGCAGGAAGAGCATCCAGGGGTCCTTGTTCAGGACTGGCATAAAGATAGCCAAAACCTGAGAAAGGTCAGAGCGGCAATAGAAGATGTACTGGACAAAGATTTGCCGGAGAGTTATGACAGAGTTGAGTTTAAGAAAACGTGCGATCAAAGATATTAGTTAGTGTATGAGTATGCATCTAAGGGATTGAAGTGGGCTGCGTAGTATAAGGTTTTACAATTATGAATTATTACGTCGTAACACATACAAGGATACATTTTCTCTTAAGCGAGCAGGACGAATTGAATTGACCAAGACAGCATTACAAGATCCGAACAGTGAGAAATATGTAGGTTGGGATAGGAAAAAGAAACGTTACAACAAAAAAAGAAGAGTAACTATAGTGATGGGAAATTATGTTGTTATTATACAGCTTACAGGTTCTATCAAAGCGGACTTTATTACTGCGTATCTTGCCGATACCAAAGGACGCAAGGGCCGGCCGGCAACAATTGACCTGATACGTAGTGGTCCAAAATGGTTATAAAAAACCGTCGATTTGCCAGGCTAGTTCGGCGGAAGCCTTTGTAGATTCTACTGCCACTGGCAGAGAACGAATTTTTAAATTATATCTTTTTATCGGTTTCTTCAAGAAAAAACTTTATTATTTCAGTAACAAAATCAATAAGATACAGGCTAACAGTAGTTATTGTTATAACAATTTTTAGGAATCAATATACTATACCTGTTCCAACTATGCCGATCCTATCGAAATGAAGAAAATATTGTAATAGGAATTTGTGTCCCGTATTCAGAGAAAAACGGGACACAAATAGGTTTGTGTATAGTTGTCAGGACACAAGCTGTTACATAAATGTTACCAAATGCATAGAAGGCTTGTGGTGTAGGTAGGAACCAGGGTTCACCTATACTCTCAGGATATGGGATGCAGGAATGGGGAAATTCCTCATAGACTTTTCTCCTGTTATGCAATATGGATACAATTATCTTAACAATTGTTGAAAAGATTAGTGAAACTTGTCGGATTGATTAATAACAGTGTATAAAACACGTATAGAATTAGGAGAAACAATATGATAGCTATTACATTTAACAGAACATATGACACCTACGCGGCAATGATAAACGGTATTTTCCAACACTGCGTGGTTGTCTTTGCGGGAAAACATCCAGGCTCAAAGGATGAAGAGGTGTATAAGGCTGCGATTTTGACCGCGTTAGATGATTTTACAAAACAGAATAATGATATGTTACAAAAACACAAAAAGGGTATCTTTGCTGACCTGGCCAAATATCATGAGGATGGTGCTAACTTAAAAGAAGAAGTTGGTACTGTTGAAGAGCTTATCAAAATAACAATTAATAAAATGGCAGATGGCTTTTGGCGTCAAGACCTTCAAGCTGATGATTCATAGTGCTGATACGGTTAACTTTTGCATATATAAGCGGGCCAGGGCATAACCTTGATTATTGAATATGCAGGTTTTACTCCGATGGTGTTTGATCCGTTGAAATTGGTCAGGTTAAAAAGGGTGTGATATGTATCGTATAGGAATAGATCTTGGTGGTACAAAAATTGAGGGAGTTGTCCTTGACCCTGCAGGTATTGAACTCTTCAGGCAGAGGATTCCAACAGAACAGGAACTCGGGTATGAGCATATTCTTTCTAATATAAAAAAGATTTATCATATCATGAGTGATCATATAGGAGGTGATGCACACTCCATTGGTCTGGGCGCTCCCGGTGCCGTATCCCACAGAACAGGAGTTGTGAAAAAATCAAACACGTTATGCCTTAATAAGAAACCGTTAAAAGATGATTTAGAGAAGATGTTTGGCAGGGAAGTTGAGGTGCAGAATGATGCCAACTGTTTTGCGTTGGCTGAAGCGTTATCGGGAGCTGCAACCGATGGGAGCCTGGTGTTTGGAGTTATTATGGGCACCGGTTGTGGTGGAGGAATTGTTTATAATGGTAGTGTGATTAACGGAAGACAGGATATTGCCGGAGAATGGGGGCACACATCAATTGATCCTGAGGGGCCGTTATGTTACTGCGGTTCAAGAGGGTGTGTTGAAACGTATATAAGCGGTGCCGGACTTGAAAGACTTTATGAATCGCAATTTTCTGAAAGGGTTGTGCTGAAAGATATTGTAAATAGATATAGAGAGAACGATTACCATTCTGTCAGGTTTATGGAGCACTTTTTTAAACGCTTTGGCAGAGCGTTAGCTAATCTGATAAACGTACTGGACCCCGACGTAATTGTTATTGGTGGTGGGGTCTCTAATATTGATGAAATCTATACAAAAGGTGTTGAAGAGGTAAGGAAACAGGTTTTCAGCGATAGCCTGGAAACCTCTATTTTAAAAAACAGACTTGGAGATTCTGCCGGGGTTATCGGTGCGGCACTGATTGGTCGGTAGGTGTTTGAGGGGAAGTAGCGGTAGAGAAGGAAATTGCGGAAACAGGGGTTACCCATTGACAGGTTGTCCGAAGATGCACCCCTTCAGACTAAGTCATGAAGCAATATTCACACAATTCCCGGATCAAAACAAGGTCTGATACGATAGCGCGAAACCTTCCTACTAACAGGACCGACACAGTGAAAATAAAATTTTGTCAAATCGTTATAAAATGTACTTGTTTACCAGCTGATTCTGCTAAAATACAAAACAGCTTTTATTAAGCCTTAACAGCACACTCCTCAAGCAGTAAAAACCCGACAATAGAAGAATATCTTATTGATGTCACAAAACTTCTGTGAAGAGTATCTTTAAACGGACTGGAGTCTTCAGGAAAATAGAAAATAACTATGGGTAGCAAAGTAAATATATTGAGAGTCAACTTGAACATTTCTGACTTAGACCGTAACTATTATCAGGAACACAAGTTTACTATAGCTCATCAACCACCTGAGACGGGAATATATATAATTGCCCGAATATTGGCGTTTACTCTCAATGCGCATGAAAGGCTCGTGTACACTAAAGGGACTGACACAAAGCATGAACCTGCCATATGGCAGAAGGATTTAACAGATGCTATTGAATCGTGGATTGAAATTGGAGAAACTGATGTGAAACGTACACGTAAAGCATGCTCCCGTTCAAAACATGTTATTATCTATACCTATAAAGAAGGAAGCTCCGCTATCTGGTGGGAAAATAAAAGTTCCAAGTTTAACCTGTTAAAAAATCTGTCCGTAATAAGCCTGCCCGCGCAAGCCCTGGAGGATTTGGCTTTAATGATAGACCGAACAATGGAATGGCAATGCACTATTCAGGACAGGCACGTCTGGATTATCAACAACGACCGAACTGTTGAGTTTGATCCAATAATATTAAAAGAACAGGAATTATAAGCAAATTAATGACAGGAAAATCTTTTTTTCTTATATTTGGCAGGGAAATCACTGATGCTTATTATGGCCATGTACCTTGCGTGTGCTGTGCTCAATCTCCTGGATGTCTTCATTGATGGTATTAATGGCAGGCTTATTCCCCAGTCCTCTTCCAGCATGAGACTCTTATCGGGATGGTTGAAGCACTAGGAGTTATCTCTTTCTTTCTTTTCTTCATACAACCAGGCCCGGTCGCTTGGCCCCGGCATGCTCTTGGGGTACTTCACCAGCATCGTCGTGAGCTGCGGATATTCAGGCGCACTGTAACCAGACCGGTCAAATAAAAGTATGAATTCCGGATCAAGCCGGGAATAACAATGTTCAAACAGTCAGCAAAGAAGTATTCTCAATGTTTATCTGCAAGTCGAAAATCAAGTTAATGGGTTTGTACTTGGAACATCGAATGTGTTAGAATTATCAATCCCTGATATTGATTAATGAAAAATAAACATATTGTGATGGTTGATTTTGTTCTCTATTCTGATTTCACATTTGAATCCTGAGGCATTTTACCATCTTATTAATAAGAAGGAGAAAAATGGAAGATTCGGATGATTTTATAGTAATAACGGTTAACGGGCCGGATGCGAAGGGTATTGTTTCATCTTTTACCTCAATACTATCTGAAAATGAGGTAAGAATAGTTGATATTGAACAGATTGTTATACACAATCTAATATTGCTCTCTATGTTATTAGACTTCAGACAAAGTAAGGAAACTCAAAAATCACTACTTAAGGATTTGTTGCTTGAGGCGAAAAGACTTAATGTTGATCTTGGCTTTACAGTTGTTTCAAAGGATGATCAACTGAAATATGACAATAATTTCCTGTACGCGATCACATGCCTGGGAGATAAAATAACAGCAGATGTACTTGCCAGGATTTCCAGGGCAATGTATTCTGAAAATGTTAATATTGAAAGAATTAGACAGCTCAGTCAGGGAGAACTTAGCTGTGTTGAGATGATTGTTAACACCAATAAATCAATAAATGTTCGCGATATAACAAGGAGGCTGCTATCCATAAGCTCCGAATTTGGCGTTGACATTGCCGTTCAAAAAGAGAATATATTCAGGAGGTCAAAACGGCTTGTTGTAATGGATATGGACAGTACTCTTATACAAGTTGAAGTTATTGATGAGCTTGCAAAGGCCGCCGGCAGAGGTGACGAAGTCAGCGCGATAACACGCAAGGCAATGAATGGTGAGATAAGTTTTAATGAGTCATTAGATGAGCGCGTGTCGCTTCTCGCTGGTTTAGACGAAGAAGCTCTAGGGGAAATTTACAATAACATTCCATTCACTCCGGGTGCTAAAAAATTTATAAAAATATTAAAAAAAATAGGCTATAAAACAGCCGTAATAAGCGGCGGTTTTACGTTTTTTACCGATCGAATAAAAAAAGAGCTTGGTCTTGATTACGCATTTGCCAATAACCTTGAAATAAAGGACGGCAAGATAACCGGCAGGGTCACGGGAAGGATTATCAATGGTGAATTTAAGGCAAAAATCTTAGAGGATATAGCAAATAAAGAGGAGATAACTCTGGACCAGGTAGTGGCAATCGGTGACGGTGCAAATGATCTACTAATGCTTGACAAGGCAGGTTTAGGAATAGCATTCAATGCTCACAAGACTGTCAGAGAAAAGGCGGACTATAACATATCACAAAAAAACATGGATTCTATAATATACCTTCTCGGCATTAGTGAAAAAGAGAAAAATACAATATAATTGTAACAGGATGTCTAATGTGAAAAAACAGATAAAAACCCTATCATTGGTATTCGTTCTTGTCCTGGTATACTCACCCATATACGCTCAACAAAAAACTTTAGTTACAAGGATAATAGATGGCGATATAGTACAAGTTCTCTACGAGGGACTTGAAAAAAGGATCAGGCTTATAGGCATAGATGCGCCTGAGAGTCGAATTGACAGGAAGGCATTGAAAGAGGCAAACATGAGCGAACATGATATAGAGACAATTGTCGAAATGGGTGCAAAGGCAAAAGCATATGTAAATGGTCTGATTAAGCGTGGCGACTTTGTAACGATAGAGTTCGACATAAAGGAAATGGACAGGTATGGAAGACTGTTATGCTATGTTTATTTGTCAAATGGTAAGATGTTAAATGAGGAGATTGTCAGGGCAGGATATGCTAATGTTAAGACGATACCACCAAATATTAAATATGAGGATACGTTTTTAAATGCGTTTAAATATGCAGAGGAAACAAAAGGAGGATTATGGGATGGACAATAAAGAGTTACTTGATGCATTGAAAAAGGCACAACTTGTTGGATCTAAAGACGAAATATCTAAGGAACATGATCAACTGGCGCATTGGGTCAGCCAGGTTGCCCCTCTGTTGTTAGATAGCGATGAACATTATACTACATTTATGAATGCTGCAGGCAAGGCAATGGCCCGTACATCGACTGACGCCACAATCGAGAATATAAATATCATGAGAAGCACAGTAGAGAGTGCAATTGTTCAATTAGAAAGCGATGGTTAATTTGATAGAGAAATAATAAAAGAGGACTCACCGCTATCACACGCTACAGGGACTAAAACTCCTCTCCTCAGCAAAGGGCCTTATGCAACCGTCCGACATCCAATGTATCGTGCTATGACTGCCCAGTCCTTTTCCTCGCTTTTGATACCCCCTAATGCCGGACAACTACTGTTTACCGTGATGGTTACTGCATCTTTCCTCTGCTTCATCCCTTTTGAGGAGCATCAATTGATCAAGGCTCTGGGTGATGAGTATCGTGAATATATGAAGAGCACTCCATATCGTGTCTTCCAAGGTGCCTGGTAGTGGTGTGCAGAAAGAAAGGAGATATGTCGTCCAGATTATGAAAAAAGAATTCGGAGAAGAATATGCATCGATTACAGATGTTGGTTTTACCGCAAAGTACCGGGCAACCTGTTTCTGTAATGCGATAGAATATGAAGTAGCGTCTGACCCTGTTGATGCAAAAATATGTCACTGCCTTGGATGCCAGAAATTACATGGCGCACCTATGCAGTGGGCAGCGATATTTCATAAACATGACGTCAGAATAACAAAAGGTATAGAGCACCTGCGCTTTTATAACAGTGAGTTGGGCAAATATGAGAGGATCCTTCCCTGTAAGGTTAGCTGTGCCTGTTGTGGGACGCTCATCGCCGATGAAGGACGTAATATGTGGCTTGCGTTTCCCTCCCTCTTTGATTTTGGAGGTACGTCTAAAGTTCCGGAGAAATTCAAACCAACGTGTCATATTTTCTATGGCATGCGTATTATCGACATTGATGATGATCTACCTAAGTGGTTGGGTCACAAGAACAAGTCAAGGAAATTGTAATTAACCATGTTGACGGCTAAGTCTGCCGGATTTATCCTTCTGCCAGATACTGTTAGCCACTGTTTTTTCTCTTGTTATCAGTTATCAACCTTTCTGACATGTCTCTTTAATTTACCAAATTATAATATCATAATTACTTACTCCATGATATGATGAAAAACTTTGATTGTAAAATTTATATTTAAAATTACTGACTTTAGGAGTTTATTATGAAACTGAAAATTATGTTATTTTCTGCTTTAATGCTGTTTATTATTTCAGGTATTACTACTGCGCAAGAGGATGCCAGGTCTGCAAGTACTGCAGCCAGGTGGTCGGAATCTCAAAAAATGAGCTATATTCTCGGTACTCAAGTTGGTAATTTCAGTAAGCAGAGTGAATTGGAAGTTAGTCTGGAAATACTTACCAAAGGATTAAATGATGTAGTGAAGGGGAGCAAACTTGAGATGACACAGGACGAGATTAATGCTGCCATGGGCTCTTTTCAACAGAAGGCCCAAGAGAAATTACAAGCGGCAAGGATGGCTGAAGGTACTGAAAACATCAGAAAGGGCCTGGCTTTTCTTGGTGCCAATAAAAAGAAGGCTGGTGTTAAGGAGACAGCTTCCGGTTTACAGTACAAAGTTATAACCATGGGAGAAGGTGCTAAGCCTAAGGCTACTGATAAGGTTAAAGTGCATTATAGTGGTACTTTGATTGACGGTAAAGAGTTTGACAGTTCATACAAACGTAATCAACCGGCGGAGTTTGGATTAAATCAAGTCATTAAAGGGTGGACTGAAGGCGTACAACTTATGAATGTTGGTAGTAAATATGAATTTTATATTCCTTCCAGGCTGGCTTATGGTCTAAATGGGCCAGCAAGCATAGGGCCTAACCAGACATTGATCTTTACGGTGGAGTTGCTTGATATTGCTACTCCATAAAACCACCGGGCAGTAGCAATATCTGAAGTGCTGATAATAGTAGATTAATTGCTTTGCGTTTCAAGTCGATTTATGCTTTATGCCGGTTTAGTAAAAAGGGTAATCTATTATCTGAATTGCCTGTTAATTAAGCAATATTGTCATTCCCGTGCCCTCCCGGATGAATCAGTCAGGACGGGGAAACGGGAATGACATATTTCTCACTCAGATAGGCAAATCTGAAACTTATAGTAGAAAAATATTTTTTCAGGCCTTATGATCTCCTTACGACAAAAAAACGATATAATTCAGCTATGTCTAAAAATCAAGTTTATGATCAGGATGTTCACCGTCAATTATCTGTTTACCTAAATTTATTGAATGATCATCGGCTTCTTCTTTGGTATCAAAAGCGTCTTTGCAATAAAACGCTTTTGTTTTATAGCCATCGGAGCTTAGCTTGTTAATATGAATGGCAGTCATCCATTCATCTTTTCCATATGATTTTGCAGAGTGAGTGTCTAAATCGTAATCTTTATATTGTTTATTCATGGTTATCCTTTAAATAGAGTTAATAAGACGGTAATAACTCGTTCATCCTACCCTATATTGTCTTCTTGTCAATTGAAAGTTTTCATATCTTAACTGTTAAAGAATGCTATTGTTTCTGCTATACTGTATTTTCACATTATTATTTTTGGCATGAAATAAGGAAAAGGAAATCAGGCTATGGGTTTAAACTGTGGTATTGTCGGATTGCCTAACGTAGGCAAATCTACAATTTTTAATGCATTAACGTCGTCCGGTGCGGCCTCCGAAAATTATCCTTTCTGTACCATCGACCCCAATGTAGGGGTTGTGGCAGTCCCGGATGAAAGATTGAATCAAATAACGGAATTTATTCCTCCCGAAAAAACCATTCCCGCAATGGTTGAGTTTGTAGATATTGCCGGTCTGGTAAAAGGAGCCAGCAAAGGCGAGGGACTGGGAAATAAGTTTTTAGGGCATATAAAGAGCGTAAACGCTATTTTACACGTTGTTCGCTGTTTTGAAAAAGAGGATACCGTACATGTGGAAGGTACTGTTGACCCAATCAGGGATATTGAAATTATCCATACTGAGTTGCTCCTTGCAGATATAGAGACAGTAGAAAAACGTATATTGAAAAACGAGAAACTCTGCAAGGCAGGAGACAAGAAGTTATTGGAAGATACTGCAGTTCTTAAAGAAGTGCTGGAAGGTTTAAATAACGGTACTCCGCTACGACTCTTATCTCTTTCGGATGAGAAACGATTATGCACGGAAGATTTACATTTAATTACCGCAAAACCGGTATTATATGTCATAAATGTCTTCGATTTCGAGAAAGATAAAGGATATATTGATACCATTACGGCTTACGCAGAAAAGGAAGGTTCAAAATGTGTTGTCCTGTCCGGAGATGTCGAAGCAGAAATAGCCAGAATGGATCCTGAAGAACAGGCAGAATATTATGAGGATATGGGAATAAAGGAGTCCGGGCTCAAGAGGTTGATACGTGAGGCGTATACATTATTGGGACTTGGCACCTATTTTACCGCGGGGCCGAAGGAAGTACGTGCCTGGACAATAAGTAATGGAACAAAAGCACCACAGGCGGCAGGAGTAATTCACTCGGATTTCGAACGAGGCTTCATTCGTGCGGAGGTCTTTGGATACGATGATCTTGCAATGCACAAATCTGAACTAAAGGTGAAGGAAAAGGGGCTCTTAAGAATTGAAGGAAAAGATTACGTGGTAAAAGATGGTGACATTATGCATTTTCGATTTAATGTATAACGATACATCAGGTGTCATCTATTTAGATTATGAGCTTAATCTGAAAATCTGAAAATTATTAGGGAGGAGCGAAAATGTGGCTTGGTAAAAAAAAAGTGTTCAAGGGAACTAAAGAAACTGGCAGGAAAGAGTTCTCAGGAGAAGCTAAAGAATTTGATGTACAAATACGCAAAGATGATAAGGGGCATGGACAGGGAGTATATACCTGGCCTAACGGCGATATATATGTGGGCGAATGGAAAGAAGGTAAAAAGAATGGGCAGGGGATATATACCTGGGCAGATGGCGCTAAATACATCGGTGAATGGAGAGATAACATGCAGAATGGCCGCGGTACATACACCTGGCCTAACGGAATCAAATACATGGGAGAATGGAAAAATAGTAAAAAGCATGGGCAGGGTTCATGTAACTGGCCTAACGGTGATATATTTATGGGTGAGTATAAAGAGGGAAAGAGACAGGGGCAGGGAATGTATACCTGGCCAGATGGAGTGGTATACATAGGTACATGGAAAGATGATCATCGGAATGGACAAGGCACAGAAACGTATGCCAATGGTGATAAATATATGGGAGAATGGGCAGACGGCAAGCGTAATGGACAGGGGACAGACTCATATGTAAACGGTGATATATATGTGGGTGAATGGAAGGAAGGTAAAAAACATGGACAAGGGACATATACCTGGGCAAATGGCGATACCTATGTGGGTAAGTGGAGAGATGATCATCGGAATGGACAAGGTACAGAAACGTATGCAACAGGTGATACCTATGTGGGTGAATGGAAAAATGGCAAGAGGGACGGTCAGGGTACAGAAACGTATTCAAATGGTGATAAATACGTGGGTGAATGGAAAAATGATGAAATACATGGGCAGGGAACGGGTTATTTCGCTAATAATGATTCTTATACAGGTGAATGGAAAAAGGACAGGAGGAATGGTCATGGGACATATACCTGGGCAAATGGTGATACATATGTGGGTGAGTGGGAAGATGATAAGCGGAGTGGACGTGGAACATGGATTGTAGCAGACGGTACTAAACAAGAGGGAGAATGGAAAAATGATGAGTTGCTATGAAAACAAAGAAACGAGTAAACTTAATACATATACTAAGATGGGGACCAGCACTTTATGAAATTAAACTCAACTAAACCAGGATTGAAAACACTTTGTCCTTCGCGTCTTCTTTGCCAACGTATCAAGGACGGTTTACCCCGTCTTATTATTGATCGCTTACCGGGAAGTGAGGGATTTACAGAAACAGGTTGGTGTAAGCTTCGGGACAGCCAGGGTGCATTTCTAAGTTGGGGTGTTGTTGACCCAGCTAACAATACCATACATCTGATCTCAAGTAGTGAAAATGACCCCAGCGTGGACCTTGTTTCACGGTTTGAGAATGCTTTAAATAAACGCTCTGCTATGGAAGCGCTAAATGGGGAAGTAGTCCGTCTCGTTAATGGACCCGGCGACAATCTTTCCGGATTCACTCTCGATTCTTATGGAGACACGCTGTTGCTATCATTGGAAAGTTGGGCGTTGTCAGACCTGGTTGATTATCATTTTCACAAAGTTATGGCTACTTTGAAACCTGAGCACATTATCCTCAAGGTCCGCGAGAAAGGACGCAAGCCCAAAGGTAGAATTCCGGAACGCGCTTTGCTCGGGTTGCCTGTAAAAGGAAAAATCAGCGTTAAGGAAAGTGGAATCAACTATCTTGTGCGGCCGATGGGCAGCCTGGATACTGGACTGTTTTTTGATTTAAGGGGTGCAAGGCGAGAGTTTGCTCTGAACGCAAAGGACAAGAGTGTATTAAATCTTTTTTCTTACACCTCAGCTTTCAGCCTGGCATCTGCCCTGGGAGGGGCGCGTCAGGTGGTTTCGGTCGATACATCACCGGAATGCCATAATTGGGCCAGGGAGAATTTCAAACTTAACAACCTCGATCCCGAGGAAGAAAGATTTCGTTTCATCAAGGATAATGTATTTCACTACATTGAAAAACTGGTTAAGCGTTCAGAATTTTTTGATCGTATCGTTCTTGATCCGCCCGTACGTTCCATCGTCGGCACTGGGCGATTTTTCCTCAAAAGCGATCTTTATAAATTGGTAGCGTCATGTCTGACAATTTTGTCTCCAAAGGGACGTCTCCTCGTTACCGACAACACCATGCAGGGCACTGAAAACAGACTCGCTCAACAGGTTAACAAAGGCTCAGAAAGAGCGGGTATCTCGTGCTCAATTATCAAGATATTTGAACCGGAACCGGATTTTCCTGTACACCCTCTATGGCCAAAAGGCCAAGGTGTGGTTTCCATGGAAGTCGAGAGGTCCTGATACTCAAGATTTGAAACTTGAAAGCTGGAAGCATCCGAAGGTTCTCTGTTATAAATCAATCCTTGATTTAACCGGATACAATGTGGCACAATCTTAGAACGTTACTTTTTTTGTTTGAATTCGTGGGTTGCCATATCTGATCCTACGGATAAACATAATAACGATAATAATTAAACGAAAAAATGGCTTTTGGTAAATGTGATAACTGTGAACAATCGGGAAAAACAAAGCAATCCGGGAAAGGATATATCCTCCCTTTGTTTTTTCTTCTTGCAGGGCTTTTGGCGCTTGCTTATGAGTACGATCTTGCCAGTACGAATTTGCTTATAACTATTCTGGGTGGTTTCTCAACAGCTGTCGGTTTTGTCTGGCTATGCATAAAAGGAGTTCGTTATATTTCAGACTGAAAAAGAGGATCCAGTTATGGAAGATCAGAAGAACGAGAAAGATGGTAGAATGCATCTATGGGCATGGTTTTTAGGGCTGGGTATAGTTGTTCTCATTGCAATAAAGATTTATCTTTTTTTCATAATTTAATTATGAGAAAGGTTGTTTTATTTATTAACTACAAGGACGGAGTTGGAAAGACAACGACTACTTACCATGTCGGTTGGTGCTCTTTTTCTCTATCATGACAAGAAGGTTTCACTTTCATTTTACACCTCTTTCGTCTTTCCTTTGTGGTTTCGTGTGATATAATCAAAATAAAGAGCGAGTAGGTAGATATCTGACGGTGAATGTAACATTAGTCTGGAATTTAACTCTAAATTTTTATGGGAGGGATGGGAAAATGAAAGATACAGATATGGAAAAACTTGAATATCTACTAGATGAATACTATCTGCCTGAATTGGTTGCCAGCTTGAGCAGGATCTGTCAATTAAAGGCAGACGATATAAGAGGGAATGACAAAGAGGTTGCCAGAAAATTTGAAACCTATAACAACATCTTGAATGAGGCACATGCTAAGATAGTCGATGTTTCTTAATAAGGGGTTAGAGTCAGGATGGAGAAATGCTTGCAACCTTAGATGATGTCAGGATTTCGGATGGGTCGGTTTAGTCAGAATTAGCAACTGAATTGGATGAAGAAAGTTTTGTAGAAGCATTCAGTTGGAAAAGAGAATCAAGTTTATATCAATTCGACAGGATCGGAGACTTAGGTGATCTTGAATATAACAATCTTACCTTTAAGCAATATCTGATATAATGCCTAACGTGGACAGACAACTCAAATCTGTATGGTGCGGGTTGTTTAATTTATTCATACCTGCCTTTTGCCAGGTATATTGGCACTAGAAAAACAGGTAAAGGTGTTAGGTGTTTAAATAGTGTTATTCTCAAGGAGAGACAATGGATTTTATACTGTTTTTAATTATTGGGGCTATAGCCGGATCGCTTGCTGGTCGAGTTATGAAGGGGAGAGGATTTGGTATAATCGGAAACCTTATAGTCGGGGTCATAGGCGCTTTTATTGGAGGGGTTGTTTTTGGTTTATTGGGTATTGCCACTTACGGATTAATAGGTTCATTAATTTCATCTCTAGTTGGTTCCATAATATTGTTGTGGGTAATAGGTCTCTCTAAAAAACATTGAAATGATGTTGTTGAAAACATTTGCTACAGTTTTTGACCGTGTATTCGGTTTAAGCAATTGGCTTTTATGTAAATGATGAAGTGGCTTTGTAATGATTGTAATGAAATCAATACACTCTTTACTCACTTTGTAGCTCTTTTAGTCGTTCCTTAACAATGTCAACATGGCGCGTTTCTCCGTTTTTACGTTTAACCCGCACCTTCACTTTGCTCCATGCTTCCGCAATCTCACCTTCCGGAGATATGATAAAGGTTGAGCGGATAACCCCTTCGTATTCTTTACCATAGTTTTTCTTTATACCCCAGGCACCGTATGCTTTATGTACTTTTTTATCCGGATCGCTTAACAACGTAATACCAAGTCCCTGTTTCTCAATGAAGCGTCTATGCGACTCAGTACTATCAGGACTGATTCCAACTATAACTGCGTTCAGCCCTTTGTAATCTTGAATTGTTTCTGTGAAATCACAGGCTTCCTTTGTGCATCCGGATGTATTGTCCTTCGGATAGAAATATAATATTATCCATTTGTCCTTATTGTCTTTTAGTGACACTTCATTGTCACCATGGTCTTTAAGGCAGAAATCCGGCGCTTTTGTTCCGACTTTAATCATTATATTACCTCTTGAAGTTTTATATTTAAAAATAACGGTTCATAAGAAGTTAAAAGCGCTTGCTGAAAATCCAATTCGTGTAGGGCCAAACGCCACATTCCCACGTTGGGCGTGGGAATGTGTTATGTTCCGCGTTTTATGATTGCTTCAGCTTATAGTTCATCAGAATGAGAAGATAGATAATCCGCAACACCATCTGCTGTTGGTGTCATGCCGTCCTCTCCCTTCTGCCAGCCGGCAGGACATACGTCGCCGTGCTTCTCATGGAACTGCAAGGCGTCAACTACACGAAGCATCTCATCTACATTACGTCCGAGAGGAAGGTCGTTGACTGTCTGGTGTCTGACATTACCATCCTTGTCGATTAAAAATGATGCGCGCAAGGCAATACTTGCAGGATGTTCAACCCCATATGCACGGGTAATTTCATGATTAACATCTGCTACTATCGGGAATTGCACCTCTCCAATACCACCTTTATTAACAGGTGTATTTCTCCAGGCATGATGGCTGAATTGTGAATCTATGGAGACAGCAACAACTTCCACATTTCGTTTCTTAAATTCAGCTAATCGTTTATCATGCGCAATTATTTCTGTTGGGCACACAAATGTGAAGTCCAGTGGGTAGAAAAATAATACTACATACTTTCCTCTCAAATCGGATAACTTAAAATCTTCCTTAATGCTACCGTCAGCTAAAACGGCAGCAGCCGTAAAATCGGGTGCTTCTTTAGTTACTAATACGCTCATAATAATGCTCCTTTCGTAAAATAATATTAAAAATATTATACTTTTTTGCATGAAAAAAATAATTTATCATGGATACAATCCTCTGATTTTCTGTGCCTCTGCAATGCGGTTGATACCAAGCGTCCAAGCTGCCATCCTCATATCAATTTTTCTTTTTTGTGACATTGACAAAACAGTATTAAATATTTCTGCCATTATCTCTTTCAATCGATGCTGTATTTCATTCTCCTTCCAGAAATAAAATTGAAGGTCCTGTACCCACTCAAAATATGAAATAACCACGCCTCCAGCATTTGCCAATATATCGGGTATTACTCTAACATTCCGTTCGGACAAAATCATGTCTGCTTCGGGTGTTGTAGGTCCGTTTGCACCTTCAACTATTACTCCTGCTTTAACATTGCCCGCGTTATATCTGGTAATTTGTCCCTCTACCGACGCGGGTATCAAGGCATCACAATCTATAGTGAGGAGGTCTTGGTTTGTAATTATTTCGACGTCCGGATAATGGGAGATTGCCTTGTTTTCATTAACGTGTTGAATCAGGTTTTCAATATCAATCCCATTTCTATTATAAATTCCTCCATTGCTATCACTGACCGCGATAACTTTACTTCCTTGTTCGAAAAGCAGCCTGGCTGCTGTCGATCCAACATTTCCGAAACCTTGTATAGCAACTCGAAGTCCTTTAAGCTCTTTTCCCATGATCTTTGCTGACTCTTCTACCATGTAATAAACACCTCTTCCCGTTCCTTCCTCTCTTCCCAAAGACCCCCCTAAAACCAACGGTTTTCCCGTTACAACTCCTAAAGTAGTATGGCCTTTCAACATGCTATACGTGTCCATCATCCATGCCATCGTCTGCATATTAGTATTCATATCTGGGGCGGGAATATCTTCTTCCGGGCCAATAGCCCAGATAATTTCAGAGGTAAATCTTCTGGTAAGTCGCTCTTTTTCTTTCAGGGACATCGCAGCTGGGGTACAACAAACTCCCCCTTTTGCTCCACCGTATGGAAGCTTCATCAATGCGCATTTCCAACTCATCAACATGGCAAGCGCTGTTACTTCTTCAAGATTCACGTTAGGGTGATATCGAATCCCTCCCTTTGACGGTCCCAATGTAATATCATGCTGTACTCTATATCCTTTATATACATTGATCATACCATTATCCATTTCAATAGGAATGGATACAATAAGTGAACGTTTGGGATGTCGTAGCCTTTCTCGAACACCGTCAGGAAGTTCGAGCTTATCAACTACAAGGTCATATTGTTTTAAAACAGATTTTAGAAAAGGCATTTATATTATTATCTTTTGAGGTTCTTATGTTTGTCTGTTTAGAATCACACTGCTCGTGCTACGATCATGAAGAATGACAAAACATGGTACATTTGTTTTATTGACGGGGAGTCGGTATTGTATAAAACTTTACTCTTCGTCTACATGGTACCACTCAGGGTTTTCAACCCAGGTTTCAGGTTGTGATACAAGATTAACTAAATTTTCAAGGAGAATACAATGACTTTTTTCTTCCTTTGCTAACATTAATAATATTTTTTTCTTATGAGGATCAGTCTCCTCATCTGCCCTTTCCTTATAAAATTTTTCGCTATTATTTTCAACCTCTAGCGCGTTTTTATAAAATTCTACTTGTGAAACATCAACATTAAGCTCTTTTTTCTCTTCTTTCATTCTCTCGAATATATTTTTTACTTCGGTTAGTACTTCAGTATCTGTCGAATACTCTGTTTTGTCGTTTCTCTGCATGCTTAAGATTACATTATAGTGCTTTGCCTCAGATTCAGCCATCATGTTTAGAATATTCTTTATACCCTTATTATTTGTTTTATTCGCTAGATCAAGGTAAAAATGCCTTCCATCTAATTCCATTTTCATCGCATATTTATATATATCCATTTTTTACGCTCCTTTTCTATTTTCATTGTATTTATATGACACGAGCAGTTGATTGTACATGAACCTGTGTATAATTTATTTATAGAATATTTATTTTATATTAATTGCTATCGCAATGTCCATACCAATTATTTTTTTTGTTGTATACAAAAAACTTATTCAGTATATAAGCCTTAGCCAGGCAATGCATTATGGATTTAGGTAAAAAAGAGAAAGTAGTTATTAAAAATATCTTTTTTTTATTTATACGAAAAATTTGCGAAATTTCCTGTTGACAAAGGGATTTGTGTCGCAATTTATTCGCATATTGCCAGAGATTACAAAATGATTTGTTTGTTCTCTGAATAATACCTTATGATTATAAACTGCTATTAATAATATGTTTATATGACTAGTAAGATGCATTTTTATTTATATTTTATATGATAGGCATAAATATTGCGATTATAATTTTTACTGAGAGATATATCATATTCAATTCTTAATAGAAAAATATTACCCGGAAAGTGATCACTAATATTGGTTGGGTTTTAACACATAACCGTTTGTGATACTCTAACGCATAATTAGGCAAGGCAATAAGATTCGTAACCTTTTAATCGAGTTTGGCATGATAAGTATTATTGAAAATAAGGAGAGTTTGCAGGAGATTGCATTACGGTTTCTTAATGACGGTGTGTTTGTTTTTGATAAGGATAGACGAATAATTCTTTTTAATCCTGCCTGTGAACAAATTGTTGGTTTTTCCTCAGAAGAGATAAGAAAGAACAAATCTAACTGCTTTGACATATTTCATTGTCACTCTTCCAATGGGGAATGTCTGGCGATATGCCCAGGCCTTGACCTCTTTGAAGAAAAGCGCACTAAAATAGCACGTGAATATCTTATTAAGACTAAAGAAGGGAAGGAAAAACGGGTAATTACCAACTACTCTATAATCAAAGATGAAGACAACAGGGTCGAATATGTCGTTGGTGTCATGCGTGATATAACAGAGGAGAAGATATTTAACGAGGAGCTGGTCAGGTCTAAGACACTTTCAACGCTTGGACAATACAGCAACGAACTGGCACATGAGATTAAGAACCCTTTAAACGCCATTAATATCCAGATGTCGTTATTAGAAAGGGAGATTTGTAAGCATGACTGGGATTCCGGGAAAGAACTTTCGGAAGTGGTGAAAATTGTCAAGGAAGAGATAAGCAGGTTGAATAAATTGGCAAGGGATTGCTTAAGTTTTTCAAAGTCCGGTGATTTACAACGTACAGAGGAGGATATTGGTCGGATATTTGAGGAGTTGCTATCTCTCATAACTCCTCATGCGGACTTAAGCGGGGTTAACATTTACTTTACTATGCTGAGAGGTTGCCCGCAAACATTAGTAGACAGGGACAAAATCAAGCAGGCATTATTAAATATAATATTAAATGCGGTTGAAGCGATGACTGGCGGGGGTGATATATTTATAAATGTTGCAAAAGGGGCTGGTTGTTTAAATATATCTATAAAAGATTCCGGGCCGGGTATTCCGGATGAACAGCATGGTAAAATATTTGATCTTTTCTATTCTACAAAAAGTGGCGGCACTGGAGTTGGGTTGGCTATTACAAAAAATATTATTCATGCTCATGGTGGTAATATAAGATTTGAAAAACTGGATAAAGGTGTTGCGTTTATAATTGAGTTGCCTTTGGCATAATGAAAGTACTAATTTCAAAATTTGTATTAAATTATATACAGAAACATAGGGTAAAGGGTTTCAATCGAAAAGAATACATGTTATGTTCTGATGTTATTTGGAATTGCAGATAATATAAAATGAAAAAACCAGGAATACTATTAGTAGATGACGATAAAAATACAGCCGACGGCCTGAGGAAAATCCTGATACAGGATGGTTATGATACCATCTGTGTATATACGGGCAATGAGGCACTGAATTTAATCGAAACTAATCATTTTGATATAGTAATTACGGACATGAAACTGCCGGATATCAGTGGATTTACGATTATAGAGAAGGTTAAGAAGAAAGATGCCGACATACCGATAATAATGATAACGGCGTTCAGTTCTCTACAAACCGCGATTGATGCGATGAAGAAGGGTGCTGATGACTACTTGACCAAACCGGTAAACATTGATGAACTGGAATTGATCCTTAAGAAGATATGGGAAAAGCAGCTTTTAATAATACAGAACCGTGAGCTGAGGCAGCAGTTGGATGATAAGTATGGATTTTCCGGGCTAATAGGCAATACTCCGGAGATGCAGCATGTATTTAAGACAATTACGGAGGTTGCACCGGCAGCGGCTACGGTGTTAATATATGGGGAGACCGGAACTGGCAAGGAACTGGTGGCCCATGCTATACATTATAATAGTGAGAGGCGTGACAAGCCGTTTGTGGCGCTTCATTGCGCGTCGTTATCTGAGGGGGTATTGGAGAGCGAATTATTTGGTCATGAGAAAGGTGCATTTACCGGTGCGGTGAGTGAGAGGCGCGGCCGTTTTGAGTTGGCGGATGGTGGTAGTCTTTTTCTTGATGAAATAGGAGAGTTGAATTCACATGTACAGATAAAACTATTAAGGGTGCTTGAGACAGGATGTTTCGAGAGAGTCGGTGGGGAGACAACACTTGAGTCGGATGTGAGGATAATAGCGGCGACGAATAAGGATTTGGAGGAAGAGATCAAAGAGGGAAGGTTTCGAGAGGATCTGTACTACCGTTTAAATGTAATCAATCTTGTGCTTCCGACATTAAGAGAAAGAAGAGAGGATATCGGGTTGTTGACAGATAATTTTCTGGTAAAATACGCAGCAAAGAACAAGAAGGACATTAAGGGATTTAGTCCTCAGTGCGCCAGGATTTTACATAATTATGACTGGCCCGGTAATGTAAGAGAGCTTGAAAATGCGGTTGAGAGAGCGGTGGTAATGGCAAGGAATGAATTTATCGAGCCGGACAATCTTCCGTCAAATATAAGTCAGAGTATAAAAAAGGCGAGAAAAGACACATTTCGTATCCCTGCGGGCACAACGATGAAGGAGGTAGAGAAGAAGGTAATTCTGGACACGCTTCAGACGACGAATGGAAGTAAGTCTAAAGCGGCAAAAATACTTGGTATCTCTACAAGAAAGATAGAATATAAAATCAAAGAATGGTCAAATAACAATGAGTAGGGGCAATTCGTGTATTGCCCATATATGCTTAACTACGTTATATTGTAAAACCAAAATCAGCTTATTGACAAATCAAAGCCAATATTAATTTCATTTTTTATCTTCAAAGTGCCCATCATCGCTTTGAATGGTTTTATCCCATAGTCCTTCTGCTGTAATGTAATCATTCCCTTTAAATTTCCTCCACTGGTGTCTATATCAAAATCAATGGATTTGGTAACACCGTGTAAACTTAAATCTCCATTTATTCTATATCCACCTTCTTTTCCCTGAATAGATTTAGAGCTGAAATTGACAGTAGGGTATTTATCAGGATGCAATACTTTGGCGCCAATATCTTTCTCAATATCCGCTATATCTTTTTCTTTTAACGCGTCTGTCTTCTCCCCATCTTTCAGTGCACAAATTGCTTTTAGTGAGTTTCCCTGAGCCTGCATTTCCATGCTTCCTGATTCAAAACCCGCTTCCGGTACATCTAAATTAACTTTAAAATCAGTAACATCGATCAGCAAGTCATGTGCTAATTTACTCAGTAAACCTTCCTTAAAAGTATAAACATACAAATTTCCGGAATTTGTATCAAAGCCATAAGAACCAGCTTTTAAAGACATCGTTCTGCTCCTTATAAAAAGTTTAGAAAATTGCTTTTGTTTAATTTAGAGACGTTAAAATGTTTTTTTCTTCTAATATGACTACCTTATTTTGCGTCATATGTCTACTTTTTTTACCTTTAGTTTTCAACAATTTCTTTGTCTTGATTTCCATTATGCTTCTCTTCTGAAAGGTTTCTACTGGATCGAGCTATAAGGAGAAATCCTTGTGTCTACGAACAACTCTTGATTATGCGGGTTTTTAAGATTCCTTAGATAGTCCGGAAATAAAAATACTTTTCATTGAAAAAAGGCTAATATGAACCATTGTTAATAATTGTTTTTTTGCACCTCTAATGCCATCAGCTATTTTTGTAATAAACAAAAAAGAATAGAATATGTACGTGCAACTTCTTTTTATATAGGCATATAGAAATAAAGCGAGAAGATTAGATATTTTATTTAGAGAAGTGTTAGGACATACGGTGATATGGCTGAAATAAGACGCCATCTTTCCAGGATAAGCATTTCAGGTTTTATAATAATTTTTAATAATTTTTTTTATATTGTGCGGTATAAATTTAAATGTGAGGGATTCTTTTACTAATTACAAACTCAGCTTTTATATTTACATAAGTTTTTTAAAGTTGTGTTATTAAGTGGATTTAGCGTTGGCAATTATGACTCATTTTGCATATGCAAAAGTACTTGTCGAGATATATAAAACTTCAGCTGATAATAATTAGCAAGTACTTTATTAAAATCTAGGCATTAAATTTGCTACTCAATTTATTTAACTTGACAGGTGTTTTTTGTTGTATAAACTACTACAAGTTTCAATTAAGTACCCAATCAATACCTTGATTTTTTTGTATATAAATTGTTGTTTGCGAAAGGCGGTACATCATTATGTCTGAACAGGACAAGAAGGAAGAAAAAGGCATTTCGAGCACGGCTCAGCTAGCCAACACGCCATTCATTGATATCGATGCATATGCTCCCAAAATGATGGCAAACAGAGTAGGACAGGTGGGAATATCAAAAGCAAATATGAGTTTCCTGACAACTCTTGCCCTCAGTATTCTTGCCGGTGTTTTTATTGCTTTAGGCGCACAGTTGATGATGATGGTAACACATACAGCAACCTCCAGTTTCGGTTTAAATGCGTTAGTTGGCGGTGTCACCTTTACCATGGCTTTAGTCCTGATCGTAATAACGGGTGCAGAGCTTTTCACGGGAAATTGTATTATTGCCATGTCATTTTTTGCTGGAAAAATTAGATGTGGTGATCTTACCAGGAATCTGGTTATCGCTTTTATCGGAAATTTTATAGGCGCATTGAGTATCGTGTTCTGGATATACATTTCCGCACAGTGGACAGCCAATAACCACCTGCTTGGAGCCAAAATTGTCATTGCTGCAAATGATAAGGTTCATCTTACATTTGGTGTTGCTTTTGCGAGAGGGGTTCTCTGTAATGTTCTGGTATGTCTGGGTATCTGGTTGTGTTATAGCGCCAGAAATAACCTGGATAAGGTGTTATCATTACTATGGCCAATATCATGTCTGATAGCGTGTGGTTTCGAGCACTGCGTAGTGAATATGTGGCTCATCCCGATGGGTATTATCTTGAAAGGCAACCGTTTCGTAATGGAGGCTGTTGAACGGGTAAATGGAGGACCTTTAGATATTACGAATCTTACCATCGGCAAAGGGTTCATAGTTGATAATTTGATTCCCGTTGTCCTTGGAAACTTATTTGGCGGTATTATATTAGTTGCAGGTGTATATTGGTTTGTATTTTTACGAACAGCAAAGAAATAAGAAAGTAGGTCAAAATGGCGGAAATAAAGACTGGAAAAGCTGCTAAGGCATCAAAACCTGTTAAAACGACGGAAACTGTCAAGACAACAAAGGCTGCAAAACCTGTTAAAACGACGAAAACTATCAGGACAACAAAAGTAGCTAAACCTGTTAAAACGAGGAAAACCGTCAGGACAACAGAGGTAGCTAAACCTGTCAAAAGGAGGAAAACCGTCAGGACAACAGAAATAGCTAAACCTGTCAAAAGGAGGAAAACCGTCAGGACAACAGAGGTAGCTAAACCTGTTAAAAGGAGGAAAACTGTCAGTGCAACAGAGGTGGCAAAACCTGTTAAAGCCCCAGAAAGCCGCAAGGTTGTTTATGATATAGACGCCTATTCACCCCCACAAATTGCAGCACGGCTTGACGCAGTAGCTGGTGTAAAGGCAAAAGATTCTGCCATGAACACATTTTTACTGGGTATTAATGCCGGTGCTTTTATAGCGCTGGGTGCTCAATTTGCTACCCTAGTCATATGTGATTCCGCACTACACTCCGGGCTTACGGCAGTAGTCGGGGCTATTGTATTCTGTCTTGGCCTGATAATGGTTGTAGTAGGCGGTGCGGAGCTCTTTACGGGTAACTGTATGATTTTTATTGGGTATTTGGAAAAAAGGATTACAACCAAGAGGATCTTTGATCACTGGACTATATCATTGATTGGGAATTTCATAGGAAGTCTATTAGTTGTTTTCATTGTGTATAAAGCGCAACAATTTTCTTTCTATGATTATATGGTTGGTGCAAAGGCACTTCTTATTGCCAACAAGAAGGTTAATTTAACTTTTACCACTGCCTTTTCAAAGGCAGTGCTCTGCAATGCGATGGTATGTATGGCAGTATGGGTATGTTTCAGTGCAAGAAATGTGGCTGACAAGATAATGACACTTATATTTCCAATTGGCGGTTTCGTTGCCAGTGGATTTGAGCATTTAGTCGCAAACATGTATTTTATTCCGATGGGCATTATTTTAAAGAGCAAACCGGAAGTTGTTGCTGCTGCGGAAAAGATGGCGGGAAAAACATTAGACCTATCCAATCTTACCTGGAAAGGGTTCTTTGTTATCAATCAATTTCCTGTATTTATAGGAAATGTTTTGGGGGGAGTTGTTCTGGCAGGCGTAGCATTCTGGTTTATATACCTGCGACCAAGACTGAACTTTGCATTCACGATAAAAGAGGACTTCAAAAAGGACTTAGTCAGCTAATAATTTGATCATAAGGGCTCTGCATTGATCAGTAAGATCTTCGTGAATGCAAATTCTAAAAAGTTCAACTTGTACATGTCCTGAATAATGCGGATTGAAAAAACCCACCTTGATTGGTGGGTTTTTTCATATGTTCCTCTATTGGACAGATTTATTATTAATAGAATTGTATTTGTCGACAGTTGCATTTTTATTGTATGAGCACGCTAGTTTAAAACTATGCACTTTCTGTGCAAGACTTTCAGCTGTTTTATAAAAAATCTGTTGACAATAAGCTAACTAAAGAACAGACACAGAAGCTATACCGTTTTTAGTTTTACAGTAGGTTTTCCACCGGAATAATAGAATTTTTTGTCCGTACTTTGAACTCCTGGACTTTCAGTCCAGAGTGGTTTAGTTAAGATAGTAGCAATTTATTGGAGGTCGTATATATGGGTGAAAGTGGAAGAGCAAAAGATGGGATTCTTTCTCATCTCAAACAAGACATTCCGGCAAGTATTGTGTTACTGTTTGTGGCACTACCGCTTTGCCTTGGCATTGCGTTGGCGAGCGGAGCCCCCCTGTTTGCAGGCCTTATTGCAGGGATACTAGGGGGGGTACTTGTAGGTGCCTTGAGCGGTTCCAGGCTTGGGGTCAGTGGCCCGGCGGCAGGCCTTGCGGTAGTCGTATTTGAAGCGCTACAAACAACTCCTTTCGAAACGTTTCTACTTGCCGTTGTCATTGGGGGAGTGCTGCAAATAATGCTTGGTTTAGTCAGAGCAGGTATTATCGGTTATTTTTTCCCCTCGTCGGCTATAAAAGGAATGCTTGCGGGCATTGGTATCATCATCATCATAAAACAGATACCTCACGCATTTGCGGAAGTAGGAATTGCTTTTATTTCAGTAGTGATTTTGTTGTTGTGGGAATTGTATCTGATGAAGAAACATAAAGTGTTTACATTAATACAAGGACCAATAGTTGTGGTAGCGGTTGGTATTTGCTGCCAGCTCATAGCTCCCGTTGATCCGGAGCATCTGGTGAGTGTCCCAGTTGCCAGTGGAATCTCCTCTTTTTTTAGTCAATTTACTTTTCCGGATATCCACGGGTTATTCCACAAAGAGGTTTATGTTTTAGGTGTCACGATTGCGATTGTCGCCAGTTTAGAAACACTTTTATGTGTGGAGGCTACTGACAAACAGGATCCCCACAAGAGGGTTACGCCAACCAACCGCGAGCTGTTTGCCCAGGGTACCGGAAACATAGTATCCGGGATGATTGGCGGTTTGCCGATTACACAGGTAATCGTTAGAAGTTCTGCCAATATGCAAGCTGGAGCGCAATCGAAACTATCTGCTATCTTTCATGGGCTTTTCCTGTTGATATGTGTCGCGCTACTTCCAAGTGTACTTAATCTTATTCCCCTATCTGCCCTTGCGTGCATTTTAATAATGGTTGGGTACAAATTAGCTAAACCTTCTCTATTTGTACAGACATATAAACTGGGATGGGACCAATTCCTGCCGTTTGTTGTCACTATTTTTGGAATTATATTTGTTGATTTACTTGTGGGGCTTGGCATTGGGGTTTGTGTAGGTACCGCTGTCGTCTTGCTCCGTAACTACAAAAACTCTCATTTCTTACATATGAAGTTCGACAAAGATGGAAAGCACTTAAGAATGACACTGGCTGAAGACGTCAACTTTTTAAATAAGGGAGCAATAGTAAAGGAATTTGACAAGATACCTGAAGGAGTCATCCTGACTATTGATCTTAGAAAATGCTATAGTATTGATTATGATGTGAGAGAGGCCATAGAAGATTTCATTAAAACAGCTGGCGATAGAGATATTAAGGTAAAGCTGGAAAAGCCATTGAACGAGGCTCGAAATAATAAAAATCACTCTAAAGGGCTTGACAAATGGATATTAGCATTGCCAGTCGAAAACAAAACACAACCGGTATAAGCACTGTCGCATTACTGTATGTCTGTAAGTCTAATAAATCTTTAAACATAATTCTTGGGGGTCAAGCCCTTTTTTATGGAGAGGGAATCTGTTTAGATTGAGTTTTTGTCAATAATACCTGTATTAGTAACAATATCCATGCTGATACCAAAAGCATGCCTCCTATTGGTGTGATCATTCCAACCTTGATATTTGCAAGTGTGAGTAAATAGATTGAACCTGAAAACAGCACTGTACCCGCTATGGTACAGAAGATAGAGAGGTTCATTAATTTTCCCGGACATCTGCTATGCAGTAATCCTGATATCAGTAAAAACAGAGCATAGTAAACCTGGTATCTGTTTCCTATCTGAAAAGATTTCAGTGCTTCTGCCGGATATCCTTCCATGGAGTGACTGCCTATTGCACTCAGGATAACACCGGTAGCACCAAAGAACAAACCTGCAGCCAGACTTAGTTTTTCTATTTTACTCATATCAATATATTATGCTATGTTTGTATACGGATACAAGTAAATAAAAGAAAAATAATAAAATGCCATTAATACACAGATCTAATTATTGTCCTCCATTGTTCCTGCAAAACGGACATATCCAATCAATCTACCCTACGCTTTTCAGGAAATTTGATACCGGCTTTTATCAGAGGGAACGTATTTTCACACCGGATGATGATTTTCTAGATATTGATTGGTCGAAGATTGGCAGCAATAAATTAGCAATTATTTCTCATGGCTTAGAGGGAAGTTCACATCGTAATTATGTCGTTGGAATGGTGAAGATTCTTAACCGAAATGGTTGGGATGCTCTGGCATGGAATTACAGGTCATGTTCCGGAGAGATAAACCGCCAGTTACGTTTTTACAATAGCGGTACCATCGATGATTTAGAATTTGTAATTCAACATGCAGTAAAGGCTGGGTCTTATAAAGAGATTGTGTTAATAGGGTTCAGTATGGGGGGGAACCTGACACTTCTTTACCTTGGTAATAAAGGCTGCCAGGTAGAGAGTAAAATAGTAAAATCTGTTGTTTTTTCGGTCCCATGTGATCTGAAAGCGAGTACTCAGGAACTTGCCAGATTTAAGAATAAAATATATATGAAACGATTTTTGAAAACTCTGCATCAAAAGATCAAGGATAAAATGAAAATAATGCCCAACCAGATAAACGATGATGACTACAATTTAATAAAGAATTTTAAAGATTATGATGATCGGTACACAGCGCCACTTCATGGCTTTAATAATGCGGAAGATTACTGGAAAAAATGTAGTAGTAAACAATTTATTCCGGAAATTAAAATCCCGACATTAATGGTAAATGCCAGTAATGATCCCTTTATTGCAGATGGTTGTTACCCGGTAAACGAGACCTCAAATAGCAAATACGTCTATTTAGAGATCCCCAGATCAGGTGGGCATGTCGGTTTTATACAATTTAATAAAGATAAGAGTTACTGGTCGGAAAAACGCGCAATCAAATTTCTGAAAGACTGAACCCATTTTTAACTCTTACTTCGAAGTATTAACTGGCCGGTTCCGATTTCGGTGCATCCTTTACATCCAGAATTTTTATGTCAAAATAAAGTGTTTTACCAGCCAGAGGATGGTTATAATCCAGCATTACGGTATTTTCCTTTATTTCTACTATTCGGGCAATAATAACTTGTCCATCAGGGTTCTGGCCCTGCAGTACCATACCGACTTTAATTGAGTCTTGTGGAAGTTGTTCCTTTTTAACTTCACTTACCGACTCCTCATTTACAGCCCCATAAGCTTTCTCCGGTTCAACAGTTATCTGTTTACTCTCTCCGATTTTCATACCATCCAGAGACTCTTCCAGGCCGGGGATAATGTTATGAGACCCTTGAATAAAGGTTAACGGTTCTGCTCCGACATTTGAATCTACTACAGACTTATCTTCCAGTTTGAGCGTATACTCAATAGAAATTTGTTTACCTGTAGAGACTGATATATTTTCCTGCGTTAGTGCCTTTTCTGTCATCAATCCGATGACTATACATGGTAAAAAACCAATAATTAACAACTGCTTGAGCTTATACCAATTCATAAGAATTACCCTCTCTTTCTTAAAAGTGTCAACATTACAGCCTTTTTACAATCTAAAAGATTGGTTAATGTCAGGCCAAAGATGCGTTGGCTGAAATTAGGGACCCAAGCCTTTGAAAATAAACGGCAACGCCTTTTGCGATCTTCTCCTTCAGTGGGAATGGGATAAACAGCTACATCATAACCAGATGCTTCCCTGAGGATAGATTCATGCTCATTTTTCCAGATCTCTCCGTCGATATCTATATCCATGCCAAATCGCATAAAATGTTCACCTAAAGGAGCTTCGCAATATAATCGTTCCTCTTCCGGATTGTCTCTGAACTTAACTATAAAAACTCCATTCCAGTCGCCATTCCGGAGGAATTTATCCGTTTCAGTTTTGAAATCATGCCTGGTACATGCAAAATCCAGTATTTGATCTCTGATTGCGTCTAAATCAGATTTGTCAGGTACTCTCTTTTTCTTCATTATGAAACTATACGTTTCAAGAAAGAATATTTCAATCTATTTCTATATACAAAAAGTTCCAGGTCTAAAAATAACGGCAATTGACAAAACAACATCAGATTATGTAGAATCCTGGGACATAAAGACATTATAAGAATCTCATATAAAAAGAGAATAACGAAATAATCCTGCACAGTACCGCATGATACTGTACTGGTTTTATCAATTTATTTTATTGAAATCATGCATCTTACTTTGGAGGTTTTAAATGCCATTAAGCCATCATCCTTTAATTAAAGAATTTCCCGAATATAAAGAGCAGATCCATGATTTGAAAATTAAAAATAACCATTTTGCAAAATTAATGAAACAGTATGAAGATATTGATAAACACGTTTACCGAATTGAAAGCGATGAGGAGCCTACCGGTGACGAATATCTTCGTGATCTAAAGAAAGATCGTTTAAAGCTCAAAGATGAACTTTTTGGTTTTATTAAAGAGGCATAAACTGTTATTATAAGAGAACGAATGAGGGAAACGGAATACATATGAAATTCAGGCCGTGTATCGACTTGCGTGAAGGTCGAGTTGTGCAGATTATCGGGAGTTCCCTTATAGATAAGAATTCGGAGGAACTCAAGACTAATTTTGAGACTGATCGTTCTCCTGAAGATTTTGCGAAGATGTATAAGGAAGATAATCTTCCCGGTGGTCATGTGATATCACTGGGACCTGGCAATAAGGAGGCGGCACTATCAGCCCTGCATGGATTTCCCGGTGGGTTCCATATAGGTGGTGGGATTACACCAGAAAATGCGATCATGTATCTTGATGCGGGTGCCAGTCATGTAATAGTCACGTCATATGTCTTTTCCAATGGCCGGATTGACATGGATAAGCTTAAATTGCTTCAGGGGACTGTCGGGAAAAACCGGCTGGTACTGGACCTCAGTTGTCGTAAAAAAGGTGCTGACTTCTGGATCGTCACTGACCGATGGCAAAAGTTTACGAATGAAGTTATCAGCCATGAAATACTCAATAAACTTGCGGATCACTGTGACGAATTTCTTGTACATGGTGTTGATGTTGAAGGGAAAATGGAGGGGATCCAAACAGAGCTTATTGAACTCCTGGGGAAATATTCTCCGATTCCCGTGACATATGCCGGTGGTGTTAAAACCCTTGCGGATCTTGGCCTTGTGAAAAAACTTGGTAGTGACCGTGTTGACCTGACTATTGGTAGTGCTTTGGATATCTTTGGGGGAAGCATCCCATATAGTAGCGTTGTAGACTGGTTTCAGAATTGAATTTTGTAAATATGGAGTGCATCATCTTTGTCTCTACGGTAGGTGGACCTGATGATGTGTATTTTAGCAGTGACAGTGTCACCGCACTCCAAAAAAAGGGGTGGAGAAATGAACAAAAAAGAGACAGAAAAGAACAAAGCGGCAGAGATAGCAAAACTGGCCCAATCTATTAGAAAGGCCACGGAGTCTGTAGCCAATCTATTCAAAATACTTGAAAGACCGTCTGTAAAGTTGTCCATTGAAATTGAAAATTTTTACCGGGAAGCGTGTGATAACCAGGTTAGTTATGCCGTGATAAATTATACGCGCGGAACCTACACAAGATAACGCAGCCGTCCATATCAATAATCAATTTGGAAAGTTTCATGTTACGTAAAGACCTGATTGAACTACTCCGTGATAAGTCCATGGATCTGGTCGAGATCGCCAGGCATCTGGAAGTCTCTCAGAAAGATGTGGAGGACGACCTCAGACATTTTATCAAGAGCCTTAAGCATGCGGGCTACCGGCTGGTAGTCACACCGGCTTACTGCCGTAAATGTGACTTTACCTTTAGCAAAGATAAACTGCACAAACCCGGTAAGTGTCCGGAGTGTCACAGCACTTGGATACAGGGGCCTCTGTTTGATATT
Organism: Candidatus Scalindua japonica; assembly: GCF_002443295.1. Taxonomy (NCBI): domain Bacteria; kingdom Pseudomonadati; phylum Planctomycetota; class Candidatus Brocadiia; order Candidatus Brocadiales; family Candidatus Scalinduaceae; genus Candidatus Scalindua; species Candidatus Scalindua japonica. The sequence goes on from NZ_BAOS01000022.1 coordinate 213,880, forward strand.
GAGCAGAAAGTCTGAGTCAAATTAACTTATGATTCAATTCCTCAGATGTCGCTTGGATTTTGTCTTCTTGAGATTAAATTGATATAAATATTATTTTTCTTGACATGAGGATTTACCAGAGCTATATTGACGCCCTAAACATCGACCTGATAGTTGTCTAACGTTAGAATGATTCTAACGGCGTAAGGGTTTTTATTAACAGTACATGGATGTGCGGAGGGAATATTGGTAATTCCAGAACCCTGCAGACAATCAACCTTAAGAAAATATATCCCCACTGACGCGGAAGTGTGTATGCGCTTCTCCACCTGTGGTTTTTTTGTTTTACGGGTTTGTTTAGATGTTCAGACATAAGATGCCTGCCCAAAACATACATTTCTCATTATCTGCAGAGTATATGGCGCTTTCATATATGTTACGTATTGTGTATGAATCTTCAATTACGTAATACCTTAATTGAAGGAGTTGGAAGATAGCCATGAGTAAACTCAGAATACAACTACTCCTGGTCCTCCTTATCAGTATATTCAGCCCTTTCATATCAACAGGCCTTGCAAAGGACAAAAAGAACAGTTGGGACCAGAGTAAGAAGTCTGATAAGGCACCAAATCTTAACAACCATAAAAAAAACAGACACAGTATCGTCCGATGGATACCTGAAAAACTGGGTCTTAATACGGAGATCGGTCGCAACTTCTCTATAGGTGTTCAATTTCAGAGTAAAAAGTCCATATCAAAAGTTTTCCTTAAGGTCGCCTCCGAACTCCGTCCGTATATAAAAGTTACACCTTCATATATTAAGAAGATAAAAAAGGGCAAGACCTATTCGATAAACATAGATGTTCTCATGCCTCCCACCGCTGAGATTGGTCTCTATCAGGGCACAATCTATCTGCGGAAAAGAGATCCCGGAAGTCATGAAGATGGAAGTGATGATAGAAAGGAGAGGGAGAAAAATGGGCGGAGTGGAGATGATGACAATAGCAGTGATAAACACAATATGCATAAGGATAAATCACGCAATATTCTAAATAAATTAGAAGTAGAGTTGACAATTGAAAGTGGTGACACCGATGGTGATGGATATACGGAAGATGAGGGAGACTGCGACAATACCGACCCTTCCATAAACCCCGGCGTTCAAGAGGTGTGTGACGGTATAGATAACAACTGTGACGGGCAGACGGATGAAGGCGTGACAACCGCGTATTATGAGGACAAGGATGGCGATGGTTACGGAAACCCGGGTTCTGTCTCAAACGCGTGCAGTCAACCCTCGGGATTTGTTACAAACAACGGAGATAGTGATGATAATGACCCGGCCATAAATCCGGATGCGCTGGAGATATGTGATGGGATTGATAATAACAGCAACGGTCAGGTTGATGAGGGAGTGATGACCGCCTTTTACGCGGATACTGATAGTGATGGATATGGAAACCCAGGCGATTCCATCATGGCATGTGAGCCGCCTTCCGGATATGTTTCAAATAGCACAGACTGCGATGACACCAATAACAACATACATCCCGGCGCCACGGACATACCCGCTAACGGAATTGATGAAAACTGCGACGGATCAGACCCACCTCTGGTAACCATCACATCTCCCGCGACACTTTCGACGGTAGGCAGTTCGCCGATCACAGTAACCGGATCCATAAGCAATCCGGCTGCTATTGTGACTGTAAACGGAGTGAGTGTTGTTGTAACCGGCAACACATATACTGTTTCAGGCATCGCAATTGAAGAAGGCGCTAATACTATTACCGCGATGGCCGTTGACTCGTCTAATAATGTGAATACGGACAATATTACCGTCTATCTTGACTCCACCGCTCCAAATATAAATATAATTTCACCGGAGAACGGGTATGTGGCCACCTCATCGCCCATAACTGTTACGGGTACCATAAATGATATTGTCATTGGGACGGTGAACGGGAGCAATGCCGCTGTGGCCGTAAACGGAGTTACAGCATCTGTGTCGAATGGCACTTTTAGTGTCGAAGCCCTACCTCTGGTTGAAGGTGAAAATGTTATTACAGCTATAGCCGCAGACCAGACCGGCAACACAGCCAGTGCTGCCATAAACGTTACACTTAACTCCTCGGTTAATAAAAAGATAGAAATGGTCTCCGGGAATAATCAGACCGGCATCATAAACACACCTCTTCCCGCACCCCTGGTAGTATCACTGGCAAACTCAGACGGGACCCCCGCGGCAAGTAAGACTGTGATATTTAAGGTTACCCGGAACAATGGACAACTGACAGGAAATAACGGGGCGGCGTTGTCAATAGCAGGAGTTACGGACGTAAACGGACATGCTGGAGCACTATTTAACCTCGGTTCAACATCAGGTGAGGGCAACAACAAAGTAGAGGCGACTGCAGTCGGTTTTACAGGCAAGGTAATATTTACGGCCTCCGCCACAGAGAGCTCCGCAAGCAAGATTAATATAGGTTCCGGCAACAACCAGCGCGGTGCTGTGCTAACGCCATTATCCAGACCACTCGTGGCGGTGGTGACGGATGAAGGTCATAACGTTATCAGGGGTGTTCCTGTAACATTTACTGTTACTGATGGCGGAGGCGCTATAAGTGGTTCAGGAACATCGGTCGTCAATACGGACAGCGATGGCCGTGCCACTGTCAGTTTTGTACAGGGGACACAGGAAGGGATTAATAATAATGTTGTTACCGCCGATTTTGTGGGAAATACCGGTCCGCCGGCCGTGTTCACTTCGTCCGGGCTTGCCATAGGTGATCCCGGCAATACGAGAATCAGTGGTGTCATCCTTGATAACTCGAATATTCCTGTTCCGGGTGTGACGATGCGCGTTGAAGGTACAACACGGGAAGCGGTTACGGATGATGAGGGCCAATTCCTCATATCAAACGTCCCGGTAGGCCCGCTTCATCTTATAGCAGACGGCAGCACGGCGATGTTTACAGGGGAATATCCGATTTTATCATTTGAGATAGTCACAGTGGCCGGACAGAAGAACACACTGGGTATGCCCATATATATGCTTCCCCTCAATACTACCAACACACAATGGGTAGGCGGCGTTGAAGACGTTGAGTATACACTTGAAAACATTCCCGGTTTTTCATTAACAATCAAGAAAAATTCAGTTACATTCCCGGACGGGTCCAATGAGGGCTTTATTTCTGTTACGCAGGTAAACGCTGACAAAGTGCCTATGGAGCCGCCAAACGGACTGCAGCCGCGTTTTATTATCACTATCCAGCCTCCGGGCGCAGTGTTTGATCCTCCGGCTCCGATAACCATACCAAACGTTGATGGGCTGGGACCCGGTGAGATAACTAAGATGTACTCGTTTGACCACGACATGGGCCAGTTTGTGATCATTGGAACAGGGACGGTAAACGAGGACGGCTCAATAATAAAGTCAGATCCGGGAGTGGGCGTTATCAAAGCGGGCTGGCACTGCGGGGGAAGCCCGGCAGTCACCGGCTCATGCAGTGGAAGCGGCGGCAGCGGAGACCTGTCGTCAGCTGACTCCGATATAATATGCAGCTCCATCATCGAAGCGCAGAACCAGATACTTAGTGAGGGCATTGATATAACCGACACGTCATTTCGCCTCTACTACAAGAGTAACAGGACACCGGGGCGGAAAAATGTTGCTACGGTATTTGACGCCAGAGACCTGGGACTGGGAGGTTGGGGCATTGATATTCATCACACCTACAAGCTATCAGGCAGGGTATTCTACGGAAACGGAACAAATGACACCGTAAAAAATGTTAATACCGACTCGAATATAAAAGATATCATCATCCCGTCGCCGGGAGGCTCACAACTCTACTATTTTGACAGTGTTGACCTGACACATCTGAAGACAGTCAACGCGAAAAGCGGTCTTACGCTTTACACCTTCGCGTATAATGCATCAGGGCTACTCTCATCAATTACAGACAGCAACAATAACGTTACTACTATAGAGCGAGTTTCAGACAAACTTGCCGCTATAATCAGCCCTTACGGTCAGCGCACAAATTTTACGCTCAATGCCAATGATTACCTTGCCGATATCACCAACCCCGCCGGTGAGAAGATAGAACTGACCTATACTAATGACGGGCTCCTGACCTCATTGAAAGACAGGAGAGGTAATATTTACAGTTTTATCCATGATAGTCTCGGCAGGCTCATCAGTGATACAAACCCCGCGGGCGGCTCGTGGGCCCTGTCCCGTTCAGGAACAAAAGCCGACTATACAACAACCATGACCTCTGCCATGGGACGTTCATACAGTTACAGCGTGGTGGATTCCATAGTTACGGGAATGACAAAGACCAATACAGGCGCGGCGGGACTGGTCACAACGACAGAAAAAAAACCTGACGGCGTATATACCACTACCCTGCCCGACGGGACAATAAATTCGGGAGGAGTGTCAAAAGACCCTCGCTGGGGAAACAAACTCTACCTTCCGGGCAACAATACCATAATAACACCGAACGGATTGACATACATACAGAATATCGGCCGCACCGTAACGCTCAATACCAGAACATTGCCAGACTCAACGGAAGTCCCTGATCCTATGAGTCTTAAGACGGAGATCGTAACCGTAAATATAAACGGAGAAATCTACAGTACGTTATACGACTCGGACACTGACAAAATTATGTCCACTACCCCTGCAGGGAGGACAACTACCGTAAGCCTTGATTCAAAAGACCGCATTGTGCAGACACAGTCAGGTTCCCTGGAACCTGTTAACAACACATACAACACACGTGGACGTCTACAGACAATGAAGCAGGGGACAGGCGCAAAAGAAAGGGTATATACCCTGAGCTATAACACTGAGGGATACCTGTCCGGTATAATCGGACCACTTTCAAGCAATAGAAGCTTTAATTATGATCTATCGGGAAGGGTCACCAGCGAGACGCTGGCGGACGGCAGAGAGGTAAACTACGCCTATGACGCAAACGGTAATCTTACCTCTATCACACCGCCCGGACGTCCGCCGCATTTATTTACCTATACGGCGGTAGACCTTCAGGAGGAATACGACTCTCCAAACGTTGGAACGAGTGTCAATAACACAATATATACCTACAATCTTGACAAACAGCTTACCCTTATAACAAGACCGGATAATAAGACCGTCAGTTACAACTATGACAATGGAGGACGGTTAGAAAAAATGATAATCCCCAGAGGTCAGACAACATATACATATAAT